>PMSZ01000174.1 GCA_003168235.1 Acidobacteriaceae bacterium | reverse complement strand
GCCAGGTTCCGGCATAAACGGTGTTCGGATCCTTGGGATCGACCGCGATCGACTCTATATTCTTGATCTCGGTGGAGTTCGCAGGCGACAGGCGCTCCCAGACATCGCCGCCATCGCGGGTGCGGAAAATACCTTCCAGCGTGCCGGCGACCAGAATGCGGGAGTCGCCTTTATACATCGCCATGGCACGGATCGATTTGCCGTGCATCGCAGGCAGCGTCTCCCAGTTGTGGCCGCCGTCGCGGCTGCGGAAGACTTCGCCGATCTGCTGGCTTGAAACGCTCCACGCCGACACATAAATATGATTGGAGTCCTGCGGATCGATGGAAATGTGGTCGAGCACGTAGTCGTCGCCACCCAGGCGAGCCAGACGCGACCAGCTGTGGCCGCCGTCATACGAGGTAAACATCTGGCCCGTGCTCGTGCCGAGCAAGATGTGATCGGGATTGTGAGCGTCATAAGCCAGGCTGCGGGCATCGCCGCCGTCCGGACCTAAAACCTGCCAGGGCCCCGAGGCCATGGCCACCGTGCTCATGGCAGCAACTGCGAAGGTGACTGCGAAACTGACGGCGAGCAGCCTTAAACCGGTGCGGAGAACGTTCCGTTGCCCTGTGCAATTCATGCGCGTAGATTGACCCCTGCGAACGATATTCGCCTGCCATTAACTTTAGCCAGACTAGCATGGCTGGAACAAGGTTACCGAAGATCGAATAGTAGAAAGGCCAGTGGGGAGAACCCCACCGGCCTTTCGTGCTCTGCGACAAATTCCGGGACGGAAATTCCGCCCCAGCCTTGTCAGCTATTGGGCCTTTTTGGCCGCTCTCTTCGGGGCCGCCGGTTTCGGATGGTCCGGAATCGGCTTCACCTTCGTTTCGTCTACCAGTGTCGTGCTATCGGCCTCGGGGAAGGTCGCGCCAGCGGGAACGATCCACTGTTCCGACGTCATGGTTCCGGCGTTTCCAGTCCGCGTCTCGATGCGGCTGGCGTCGATGTTCTGTTTCGCTTCGCCTCCCGAGATATAGGCCTTCACGTCAACCGCCCGTTCGCCCGCCAGGTTCTTGTGCTTGGAATGGGCGACTTCCTTGGCCTCGGCGTTGCCGACGACGACCAGCTTGGCATCCGGATCCTGCTGCAGTTTCAGTGCAACGTCGTCCAGTTCAGCCTTGCAGGTGTTATCCACGCGCCACGGCTTCTTGACGTTCGGGTATTCGCACTCGTTCACCTTGGTGGCTTGCGGCGCCGGAGGTGGCGGCGGTGGCGGATTCTCCACCGTCACCGAAGTCGAAGCCGAAGCCGTCAACCCACGGGAGTCGGTGCAAGTCGCGCCGATGCTAATGTTGCCAGCGGAAGCACCGGTGGTGCTCAGGGTGGCCGTGTTTCCGCTGCCGGAAATACTGCCCCCGCTCGCCGTCCATCCACCCACCGTTACCGGAACGTTGTCCGGGCTGGTGCAGGAGCAGCTGATTGTCGACGTACCGCCAGTCTGAACCGAAGTCGGGCTGGCCGAGCAGGAAATCTGCGGCGGATTCAGGGGCTTCACCGTGAAGTTCGCGGAGCAGCTCGCCGTGTTGTTCTTGTGGGCCTTGGCATCAGTTGCCGTCGCGGTCACGGTGAAGCTGCCGGCGCTCATACTTGCGGTATCGATCGAGGCTCCAGTATCCTTGCCTTCAATCTTGCCGCCATTGGTCGCCCAAGTGTAGGTGATGGTGTGCTTGGGATTGAAGTTGCTGGCCACGATGGTGGCATGCACCGGCTCGCCCACCATAACTTCGGTCGGTTGCACCGAGCAGGCCGCCGAAACGGGAAGTTCCGGCGCTCCGCCAATATTGATCACCAGACCGCTCTGCAGACGAACGCCGTCAAAGGTCTGACGCAACAAGTCCTGGTATTGGATTGGAACACCGCTCGAGAGATTCACCCGCTCCAGTTGGTAGTCGGCTTCAAATACCCGCCAGGAGAGCCACGGCCATATCTTCAGATCCATGCCGCCGCCCAAAACCGCACCCACGCCATTGGTGGGAGCGATGCCTCGCGTCGAGAAGCGGCCGAGTCCCACCAGCGTGTGCACGTAAAAGTTGACGCCGTCGCCGCGCCACGTCAGCTTTGGACCCACCGTGGCCATGTTGATGGCGGCATACCGGTTCCAGTCTCCGCCGTAATTGCCTTCGAGTCCGATATTCCGGGTGAAGTTGTAGGCAAGATTGGTCCCGAAACCCTGCGCGATCGACGGAAGGGGGAACGGGGTGAAGGTGCCCGGGAAGTTCGGGTTGGGAATATTGCCCCCCGGGTTCAACCACTGGTAACCAATGAAGAACTCCGCCTTGGGCACGTCATCCGACGACATCTTCACGGTTGGCGCCGGCGCAGCGGGCGCAGTTTGTGCGTTCATCAAAGAGGGCAACGCAATCAGTACGAGGGCCAGGACGAGCGCAACACTGGCGCCGCTCCTGTTGATTTTGTGACAAGGTGACATTGAGTTCCTCCGAATCGAATCCACAGCAAAATATATAGAACTGAAATCTATAAAATAATTAGGGCACGCACAGATAGGCCTAAGCTCAGGAACAGGAATTCTACAGCAAGCAGGCATTTTTGCAAAAGTCTAACACTGATTCCATACGAATTTTTTATCCTCCCGGCCTGCCCCGAAAACCGTCCGCAGGCACGAAAACCCAGCCGTTTTCTCAAATTGATATTCGCCGCACCTCTCTCGGGTTGCGAGGCTGTGCGCTTCGCTGAATAATGCTGACTGGGACTTAAGCGAAGAACAACTGGCAAAAGGACCAATTGACTGAAAGAAAAATATGGCGCAAGAACGCGTATTGATTGTCGAAGACGAAGAGAACGAGCGAACCGGGCTGGCCGAACTGGTTTCTGGCTGGGGATATCGCACGGCCACTGCGGCCGACGGCCTCGAAGCTTTGGAAAAAATTCCCCAGTTCGCTCCGGCGATCGTGATCACCGACGTCAAGATGCCGCGCATGGGCGGAATGGAACTGGTGGAGAAGCTCGCCGACATGTCGCAGTCGATCGCGGTCGTTATGGTCACCGCCCAGAAAGCCACCGAGACCGCATTCCATGCGGGACGCCTCGGCGTGCAGGACTATATCGAAAAGCCGATCGACTTCCGCCGCCTGCGTTCGATTCTTACCAACATCGGCGAAATCCTGAACACTCGCACCGAAAACGAAACTCTCCGCCGCAGCCTGCGCGACAAAGGAGCTCTGGGCCGCCTGGTCGGCGCATCCTCCCAGATGCAGGCCATCTTCCGCCTGATCGAGCAGGTCGCCCCCAGCACCGCCTCGGTCTTGATCACGGGAGCGAGTGGGACCGGCAAGGAATTGGTAGCGCGCACGATTCATGATCTAAGCCCGCGGCGCAACAAACCATTCGTCCCGATCAACTGTGCGGCCATCCCCGAGACGCTGATCGAGAGCGAAATCTTTGGCCACGAAAAAGGCGCATTCACTGGCGCCGCCGAACGTCGCACCGGCTGTTTCGAATTAGCCGAAGGCGGAACGCTGCTCCTCGACGAGATTGGCGAGATGCCGGTGGGCACCCAGGCCAAGTTGCTGCGCGTGCTTGAAGATCACAAACTCCGCCGCCTCGGCAGCAAGGTCGAAACCTCGGTCGACGTGCGCGTGCTCGCCGCGACCAACAAAGTTCCCGACGACGCCGTCGCCAACGGAGAACTGCGCGAGGACCTTTATTACCGTCTCAACGTTTTCAACATTCATATGCCGGCGCTCCGCGAGCATAAAGAAGATATCCGCGAGCTGGTGAAAGGTCTGCTTGCCGATATGAATCAGAAACACGACCGCAAGGTCGCCGACGTAAGCGAAGCGGTACTGACTATGTTTCAGGCTCACTCGTGGCCCGGAAATGTACGCGAGTTGCGTAACACCCTGGAACGCGCCGTGATCGTCTGCGACGGCGGACTCGTCGAAACCAAGCACCTGCCTCCCGGCTTCGGACAAAGCGTGCGTCCGGTCGTTAACGATCCCGAAGCCGTGCACCTTGGCGTGGGCACGACGATCGAGGAAGCGGAGAAACTGCTCATCCTGAAGACCCTGCAGGCCACGACCAACAACAAAACCCGCGCCGCCGAGATGCTCGGCATCAGCCTGAAGACGCTGCACAACAAGCTGAAAGAATACGATCGTGCGCAAGAAACGGTGCCGCCGGAAGAAGAAGGAAGAGAGGGTACCAGGTCTTAGGTCTTAGGTCTAAGGTCTAAGAAACCACCTGCGTGGCGCCCGTCGCTAAGACCTAGGAACTAAGACCTGAGACCTGCTTTTCTCGCATGACTCGCAAGTTCATCATCGTGCTCGTGATCACCACGCTGTTCACGGCGCTCGTGGTGTGCTTTTCCTGGGTCTATCTCTCGCAACTCTTGCGCCAGCGCTTGCTGTGGACCGATGAAACCGCTTCCACTCTCACCAACGAACTCGAGTACACCGCGGCGAAAGCTGTCCCCGATCTGACCAGTACGCGGGTTAATACGGAAAACCCTGCGGCAATGCGCACCGCTATCGCCGATGTCCTGCAATCTGACACCAACCTCAACGACATGCTCGAATCGGTCGTAGGAAACTCTCCCATCATCTACGATGCCGCCATCATCGATCCTAACGGCAGAGCGATTCTCGACACCAATCCCGCGCTCAACGGCAAGCCGGTGCCGCAGCGGGAATCTTTGAGCGTGCTGCGCGACGCCGGCTTCCGCCGCCAGTTACAACTGCTCTACGCTCCGGCAACGGTCTATGACGTCAGCGGCGGCATGGAGTTTGACGGGCTGCCTTTTGGCAGCGTGCGCGTTGGTGTCTCGACGGTTTTTCTGCGCAACGAACTGACCCCGAAGCTGCAGCAGGCAGCTTTCTTTTCCGTGGTCGCGATTTTTTGTTCGCTCCTCCTGTCGGCGGTGATATCGAATGTTGCGCTGGGTCCTTTGAAAGTCATCAGCCGCAACCTCGACAGCGCCAGCGCCGGAGATCTCTTGCCCGCGGACGAGGCCAGCTCCGACGACGAAGTCGGACTCGTCTCGCTGAAGATCGCCCACCTCGGCCGCCAGATTCGCGACACCAACCAGATCTTTTCCGCGCTCAAAGATAACGTCGAGCAGGTCATGACCAAGCTGCAGGATGGCCTCATGCTCTTCACCCGCGATTCGCGCGTCGTGCTGGTGAGCGCCTCGGCGGAAAAGTTTCTGGGACGACCGCGGCGCGAAATTCTGGGCCGCACCGTGGAAGAGATTTTTTCCGATGGAACCGTCCTGGGCGCGGTCGTCCTCCCCGCATTCCAGAAGCAGCGCCCGCTGGTGCAATATGAATTCGACGCCGCCGACGGGCGTCGAGTGCAGGTTTCCCTCGACTTCATTCAGGAAAAAGGTACTCCCATCGGTGCCTTGTTGACTATGCGTGACGCCGAATCCGTTCAGCGTATCGAGGACGAGATCGAGATCTCACGCCGACTTTCCGCCAGCGGACGTCTGACCCGAGGCGTCGCGCACGAAGTCAAGAATCCCATCAACGCCATCGTGCTGCACCTGCAGTTGCTACAAAACAAATTGCGCCAGGACGATCCCGACACCCGCCGCCACATGGATATCATTGGCAGTGAAATCCATCGCCTCGATCGCGTCGTGCAAATCCTGGTGGATTTCACCCGCCCGCGTGATCTGCGGCTCGAAGATGTCGATCTGCGAAAGATCGTTGAGAGCGTGTCGCTGCTCGCCGCACCCGACGCCGCGCGCTCCGGCGTGCGCATTGTGCAGGAGCTGCCTCAAGACGATGACCCCTTGCCCGTGCGCGTCGATTCCGATCTGGTGAAGCAGGCGGTCCTGAACTTGCTGCTCAACGGCGTGCAATCGATGGCCGCGGGCGGCACGCTCACGCTGAGGGCGCGGCGCGATGACGAAATGATCGTCGCCGAAGTATGCGATCAGGGCTGCGGCATCCCCCCCGAAGCGCAGGAGAAAATCTTCGAACTCTACTACACCACCAAAGGAGACAAAGGCGGAAGCGGTATCGGCCTGGCACAAACTTACCAGATCATGCAATGGCATTATGGCTCAGTCGAATTCGATTCCATCGTTGGAGCCGGCACCACCTTTCGCTTGCGCCTGCCCGCTGCAACCGCAAAGCCCGAACCCACACAGGACGAAGAGATGACCGCCTGATTCGGCGAGGCTGCCCATATTTAGCGAAATATGATTATCGAAATGCGAACCTACAAGACCAAGCCCGGCAAGCGCGCCGACTTCCTCGCGACCTTCCACACCAAGACGATTCCTGCGCATGCGGAAATCGGCATGAAAATTCTGGGGCCATTTCTCTCTATCGAAGATCCCGACGTCTTCTTCTTCATGCGCGGTTTTCCCGATCTGGCGTCGCGCGAGCCTATGAAAGCGAAGTTTTATGAAGGAGAATTGTGGAAGAACGAATTGGAGAACACCCTGATGCCGATGCTGGAAAAATACGATGTTGTGCTGGTCGATGATCCCGACAATCTGGTCCGCTGGTAGTGGCGGCGTGAAGTGAAAGGCAAGCCACAATGAAAGTTGTTCTGCTGATCGCGACGATCGTCGGATTATCTGCCGCTAGCCTTCTGCAAACGCGCGTTCCCGGGAAGCATCCGGAGGCGTCATCTGCCTATCTCGGCTTCGATCGCAACGACTATCCCGGCGATGCCAACTTGAAGATCCTCCGCGACACTTTCTCTTATTCCGGCTATTGGCTGAACAATCCACCGGGAGCCAAAACAAATTCGTGGCCGGGAAAACGAAAAGCTCTTCAGTCGGCGGGCTTCGGTTTCCTGGTCTTATTCAACGGCCGAACGGACGCCGAGATCAAAGCCCGTGGAGATGCGACTCAACTCGGCGAGTCCGATGCCAGCGCCGCAATCTCAGCGGCCCGCATCGAAGGATTTTCAGCTCATACCGTCATTTTCCTCGACCAGGAACAAGGTGGACGCCTGCTTCCCGAACAACGGGCTTACCTTCATGCCTGGGTTGATCGCGTCACCGCCGCAAGTTTTTCCGCCGGCGTGTACTGCTCGGGAATCGCAGCGAAAGAAAGCTCGGGCGCTTCAGTCGTTACCGCGATAGTGACTGCAGAAGACATTCGGCAAAACGCTGGCGGCAGAAAAATAAAATACTGGGTGGTCAACGACTCCTGTCCACCTTCGCCCGGATGCGTTGTTTCACGAAAAGATCCTTCTCAGAAGTTAGTGCCGGAATCGTCCGGAATCGCTTTTGCCGAAGTCTGGCAATACGCTCAGTCTCCGCGGAGATCGCACTTCGCAGCCGCCTGCGGCAATTACAACGGCAATAACGACAAAGATCAAAACTGTTACGCTCCCGGCCTCGATCCGGCGCAACGGCTGCACCTCGACCTCGATGTGGCCACCTCGAGCGATCCTTCGGACGGCAGAACTCGTTGATGCGACGCCGCGATGCCGACCCGGCGAAGAAGATTATTCAGAAGAGAACCCCACTTCGACGATCGATCATTTCTTAAATAATCCGGGCGAAGCGTCCCGCCGATGCTCGATG
>PMSZ01000097.1 GCA_003168235.1 Acidobacteriaceae bacterium | reverse complement strand
GCACCGATCTCCACATTTACGAATGGGACCGTTGGGCCCAGGGACGCATCCATCCGCCGCTCATCCCCGGACACGAATTCTGCGGCGAGGTGGTGGCGTTCGGCGATGAAGTCACCAGCGTGAAAGAAGGAGACTTCGTCTCCGCCGAAATGCACGTCGCCTGCGGCAAGTGCCTGCTCTGCCGCACCGGAGAAGCCCACATCTGCCAGAACGTGAAAATTATCGGCGTCGATACCGACGGAGCTTTCGCCGAATACGTCGTCATCCCCGAATCGAATATCTGGAAGCTCGACCCCGCCATTCCGCAGGAGTACGCTTCCATCCTCGATCCGCTGGGCAACGCTGTGCACACCGTATTGGCTGGAGAAATCGCCGCGAAAACCGTGGCGGTCACAGGGTGCGGCCCCATCGGATTATTTTCGATAGCCGTTGCGCGGGCGGTCGGCGCAACCACCATCTTCGCCATCGAAGTCAACGAGCACCGCCGCAAGCTCGCCAGCAAAATGCATGCCGACTATGTACTCGATCCATCGAAAGATGACGTGCGCGCCATTGTGGCGGAAAAAACCGGAGGCCTGGGCGTCGATGTGATCCTGGAGATGGCTGGCCATCCCGACGCCATCCGCATTGCCTTTGATATCGTCCGGCGTGGCGGCCGCATCTCGCTTCTCGGCCTCACTTCCAAACCCATCCCGCTCAATTTTTCCGAAGACATCATCTTTAAGGGCATCACCGTCCAAGGCATCAACGGACGCCGCATGTACCAGACCTGGTACCAGATGACTGCCCTGCTGAAAAGCGGACGCCTCGATCTTCATCCCGTCATCACCGACCGCATTGCGATGAAAGATTTCTCGCAAGCCATGGCTCGCCTCAAAACCGGCGAGGCCAGCAAGATATTGGTGTATCCCAACGGAACGAAGTGATCGTGTGGCGCGGGTGCCCCGCGAACGCCAGCATCGGCAGTGCCGACGCGGAGCGGGGAGCAAAACTCCGCAACCATCCTTAGTCTGTAGTAAAACAGTATTGTCGGAGAGTTGGCCGAGGGGTTGATGGCACCGGTCTTGAAAACCGGCATACCTGAAAGGGTATCGGGGGTTCGAATCCCTCACTCTCCGCCACACAGTCTGAACTGCAGGGGATTCCGCCGTCTGTGCTCCTCGAGATCGCGCCAAATCCCCGCCAATTCGCGTAATTTCATCTTCACACTGGACCGGAGAAAATATTCATCCGGAGGCCTCGGGCGCCTTTTGCTGCGATTTTCTCTGGCGGGCAAACTGGCAGTCCGGTTTCGTCATTCGCCCACAGCGAATGGAATACGATGAGAAAGCGATCCATTGGCGAAGGCGACTTGACTTCACTCGGTTGCTGGTGGGCACACGTTTGCGTTTATGACAGCAATGGGTTCTCGAGGTACGGATTTCTATTTCTTTCGGTGCTAATGTCTGCTTGGTCTGCTGATCCTGCACAGCCTCCGTTGAAACAGTACGCCTGGGATATGCGGCAGCCGGGTTATATAATCCCGCTTCTTACTCGGAGTGTCCACATGCTCTCGGAAGGAACCGGCTACCAGTCAACCCAAAAGATCGGCTCGGAAGAGATCGGCTACTATGACCGCGGACAGGGAAGTCCTATGGTGCTTCTCCACGGCATGTTCGGAGATTTTCTGGATTGGGAGCCTGTGCTGGAACCTCTGGCCGCATCTCATCGCGTGATTGCTGTGGATCTTCCCGGATTTGGAAGATCGAGCAAACCGCGGGGCGAATATTCCGCGGAGTTCTTTGTGTCGGCGCTGCACGAATTCTTCGAGCAGCTCAAGCTGAGCGAATTCATTCTGGCGGGGAATTCGTTTGGCGGGCAGCTTGCGATCCTGTACGCGCTCCGCCATCCCGATTCTGTGTCGAAGCTCGTGCTGGTGAACAGCGGTGGCTTTCGACGATACACCAGCGAGGAAATGGCTGTGCTCGAGCCGCGCTTCAATGAAGCAGCGCTGGCGGCGCTGACGCCCGAGATCAATGCGCTCTTGTTTAGTGGCGTGTTTACGAAAACGTCGGAGACAAGCATGCGGTATCTAGAAAAGCAAAATAACAAACTGCGCCGGGCCGATTATCCGGCCTATGCTTACGCAGTATCCAGAAGCATCAGGCTGTCGCTGTCATCGTATTTGGTGGATCGGCTTCCGGAGTTGCGGTGCCCAACTCTTCTGGTGTGGGGCGGACAGGATCAGGTTTTGCCGCTAAGCCAGGCCGAGCTGGCGTTGACTCACCTTCGAAGCGGCGAGTTGAAAACCATTCCCGGTTGCGGCCATGCGCCGCAGCTGGAATGTCCAGCGGGGTTTTTGAGGAGCATCCGAGCGTTCCTGTCTTCGCCTTTATCTTCCTCACGTTCGTAACGCTAATCAGAACAGCAACTTAACGGCGGCCCGGGGAAGCGCTAAACACCCTCGCCCCCGTCTGCCGGAAAGCTGCAAGAAGCTATCGTGCAACTACTTTTCCGATGCGGCCAATAAAAAATTTAATTGACAAGGGTTGGCGGTTCAGTATAAAAAACGAGCGTTCATTTTTATTAGATTGAATTCACTGAATTCAGACCTGTGCCCAAACTCCGACTCCAGGATGTCGAGCGCAATCAGAAGAAGATCGAGGACGCCGCCCTGCGTGTTTTTACGCGGTTGGGTTTTCACGGCACGTCCGTGCGCGACATCGCCACGGAAGCGGGCGTATCAATCGGAAATCTTTATAACTATTACCGCACCAAGGAAGAGATATTCAAAAGCATTATTGAGCGCTATGAGAGCCACATGGAAAAACTCCGGCAAAAGGCTCTGGGGCCGGTCCAAGGGGTCTTCGATCCCGTCGAACTGCGACGGATGGCGCACGTAATTCGTGAAATTGTTTACGACAATCCCGACTATTGGCGCTTGATGTATATCGACATCACTGAGTTCGGGAACCGGCATTTTGCAGGGACATTCCGCTCCCTGGCAAAGAACATGCAGGCGCGGCTCGGGCCACAACTGGAGGCGTCCACGCGGGCAGGAGCGTGGAACCGGAGTATCGATCCGGCGCTGGCGTTCACCGCCATATACCTGCAGTTGTTTACCTATTTTCTGGTGGAAAAGCTTTTCGGTGGCAAACAGCACCTGGGAATGTCGGACGACCGCGCCGTCGAGCAACTGATCACGATGGCGACGGAGGGCTTGTGGCGCGGGGACGGAGAGAGCAAACGAGATCCGGCGAGGAGGAAACGCAAATGAGATCTAGATTGATGTCACAACTATCTCTACTCTGCTGTCTTATGGCCATGGCGGCAGTAGCTTGGGCACAGTCGCCCACCACGGGCGAAGTCGCCGGGCAAGTGATCGATCCGCAAGGGGCGGCGGTCGGCGGTGCGACGGTAACGCTCACCAGTTCTTCGGGCGCCGTCCGTGAGGTAACGAGTGACGTCAACGGACGCT
>PMSZ01000135.1 GCA_003168235.1 Acidobacteriaceae bacterium | reverse complement strand
GACTGCCCGCTAGGGCACGCAGTCAGGCGCTAACCGACTGGACGTGAATAGTATTCAAACTGACCGTTTCTAGCCACAGAATCGCCTGGCATTCGCCTTCCGGATCCGAATGCATGGCGAATCCAAACCGGACTGATTGCAAAGTTCAATCGGCAGTTTTCGGTGTGCAATTCTCTGCTAGGGATTTGTTGTCTGTAACTTACGGACACGTCGAGGCTTAGCGCAACAAAGCTGTACCGAAGGTTCGAATCCCTCCCTCTCCGCCACACAGTCTGAACTGCAGGGAATTCTGTCGTTTGTGCTCTTGGAAGCCGCGCCAAATCCCCGCCAATTCGCGTATTTTCACTTTCAAACTGGACCGGAGAAAATATTCATCCTGAAGCCTCAGCGGCCTTTTGGGGCAGTTTTCTCTGTTGGGCAGATCGGCAGTCCGGTTTCGTCAGTCGCACGCGGCGAATGGAACACGATCACAATACGATAATCAGGCGAAAGCGAACTTGACTTTTGTCGCCGTCGGAAATTTTCCCTTTACCGATCTACTGCCACTCATTTCAGACCATGTTATCCCTGGCGTGCACATCGATCTGGTTTTCGGGACCGCTCTCAGCGCTATCCTTATTCACAAAGCGTTCGAGCTCCTGGTCAAGCGCAACTGGATTGATTGGTTTCGATAAGTAACCATTGAAACCAGACTCCAACACTTTCTCCCGGTCGCCGCGCATAGCATAGGCAGTAACTGCCAGTACGGGCAACGAGCTGAAGTGTGGGTTTTCTCGGATTTTTTGCACCGTTCCAAATCCATCAAGCACCGGCATGCCGAGATCAAGGAGCAAAATGTCGGGCTGTGTTTCCGCGATCTTCTCCAGAGCCTCCTGCCCATCGCAAGCTTCAATCACATCATAGCCGCGGATTTCGAGCAGCTCACGTAGCAGCTCACGATTCACTGGATTGTCCTCGGCGATAAGGATCTTTTTCATGTCTGTCCAGCCTGTGCCGCGCAAAAACTCGTCAGGTACCCGTAAGGTTCTGAAAACGCGTTGATTTTCAGTGAATTCGAGGGCTGGTTAGGGAGTCGAGTTTTAATTCCGACTCGGCTGCAATTTGGGTAAAATTCACTGCCATGTCCTACTTGAAACTCTGGGTTGCGACTGTCTCTGAGCTGCTCTCCGAGCTGGCACAGTTCATAGTGGCAATGCCGCGGTCGCGCGCGTCGTTACTTGCCGAGAATCTGTTCCTTCGAAAACAGCTAGCCTTCTATCAAGAACATAGGCTGAGGCCGCGGCCGCTCACCGATGCAGCGCGCCTAAGTCTTATGCTGTGGTCGCGGATGTTTCATTGGAAGGCCGCGCTGTTGATCGTGAAACCGGACACGCTGATCGGTTGGCACCGGAAAGGATTCAAGCTCTTCTGGCGGTGGAAGTCTCGCCCGGGCAGACCTCCCCTCACACAGGAAGTACGGGAACTGATTCGGCGAATGGCGCGAGAAAATCCCACGTTGGGGGCAGATGCGAGTCGCGGCGGAGTTGTATCTCAAGCTGGGCATTTTGGTCTCGCCTCGAACCGTGCGCAAGTACTGGCCCTGGGAGAAGGATGATCGTCCGGGGCGAAGAACTTCTTCGCAACACTGGATGACATTCGTGCGGAACCATGCGGATGCGATCGTCGCCTGCGATTTCATGGTGACGGTGACGGCGAAGTTCCAGTTGCTGTATGTGCTGGTGATCCTCGACGTGGGCTCGCGGCGCATCCTGCATTGCAATGTGACGGGTCATCCGAGCGCGGAATGGACGCTGCAGCAGTTTCGCGAAATGCTCTCGGGCGAGCGAGCGTATCGCTTCCTGATCCACGACCGGGACTCCATCTTTTCGGCAGATGTCGATCACGAGTTGACGCAGGGGTTCGGACTGAAAGTGTTGAAGACGCCGGCGCGGTCGCCCCAAGCCAATGCCTATTGTGAGCGGCTGATCGGGACCATACGCCGCGAGTGCTTGGATTTCCTCATTCCGCTCAACGAAAGGCATCTTCGGCGAAGCCTGCGCGAATGGGTAGATCACTACAATGGGGGACGCCCGCACAGCAGCCTGGGACCCGGCATTCCAGACCGACACAAGAGTCTTGAGAAACCACCGGATAGGGGACGTGAATCGCTACTCGGCGGTCGGCAAGTAGTTTCTCGGTCCATCCCGGGCGGGCTCCATCACGAGTATGCGTGGGAGAATGTGGCGGCCTAACCAGAAGCTATGATGAAGCGGGCATCAACCTTGATCAAATCGCCGTTGGCCTGGCATACAGCAAATGTGCCGGCTGAGCATCCCGTGATTCCCGTGGTGGCTGAACGCGGCGGCACGCAACTGAAGACGCCGCGGGGGACGGTGCTGGTCGATACGCGCGAACGGAACCCGTTGGACCTTTCGCGCTTTGAGGGCTGGTTTGGCAAAGTCGAAAGAAAGGCACTGAAACTTGGGGATTATTCGATTGCAGGATTGGAGGAGGAGTGCGTCGTTGAGCGCAAGGATCTTTCCGATCTGGTGCACTCATTGACAATCGGGCGGTCCGTGTTTGTAAACCGATTGAAGCTGATGAGTGGCATCCGCCATCGCCTGCTGGTGATCACTGCACCGCTGACTCAGGTGAAGGCGCCCTATCCCCAGCCGGGAAATCCAAATCGGATTTTTCAATCTCTGATCGCGGTTCTTGCAGGGATCAAGGTACCCTTTCTTTGTACTGACACTCACGAACTAGGAGAGGAAGCGGTGGCTTCCTATCTTTATCAGGTTCACCTTTATCACTGGCTCGAGACCCACGACCACGGCCGTTTCTTAGTGGACAATGATCTCTAACGATCACGGAAGCAGCAGTGGCATTTTCGGTGCGGATGAGTTTTTGCGCACCACCGGGCAATTGCCACCAAGGCTTCAAGAGCCGCCGCTGAGTCTCGGAAGCGAAGGCAGTCAACCAAGTAGATTCAGTTCAAAGGCAATTGTGGAGGAATGAAATGAGGAGACTAAGATTGAGACGGCATCAGTCGATGCTGCGGATCGTTGCTGCAGTGGCGTTGGTTTTTGGTGTTACAGTGATCCCGCTTGCTCAAGCCCAAAGGCCGGCAGGACCGAACCGGCCCTCGGCCGTACCTGCGGGCTACGTGATCACGCCCTTCGGCTACTTTCATCCGTCGTGTGTGCGCGGTATCGCCAGTGGGGAAACAGTGCTGGCGGACGGACGTGTCCAACATATGGGTGGCACCGTGGACGCGATCGCTCCAGTTTGCAGTCATCCGCATTACACGGCTCGCGGAGAGGTTGTAACCGGCGATAACTCCAGGGTAGACCCACTGACAATCGTCCACAGCTGGATTGAAGATGGGAGCACCACGACCAGCACGTCGTACGGGAAGCTTAACGCGACCTGGCTGGTGCCGTCGGCGCCGACAACCTTTGATGGCCAGACCGTGTACTTGTTCCCGGGCTTGGTAGATTACAACACGGACGAGACGATTATTCAGCCTGTCTTGGGGTGGAATTCGTTTTTTGGCGAAGTGTGGAGTGTTGCGAGTTGGAACTGCTGTCCGAGCGGGACCACCCAGTATAGCTCGCCCTTGCAGGTTAGTACCGGCGACACCATTTATGGCCTGATCAAGTCCACCTGCAAAGCGGGAACAGAATCCTGTTCCAAGTGGAACATTACGACGAAAGATAAGACTACGCGCAAAAGTACAACGCTGGGCAAGACACCGAGTGAAGGGCAAGCGTTCAATTGGGCGCAGTCGAGTGCGTTGGAAGTCTATGAGATTGTCCAATGCAGCGACTACCCTCCGAATGACGCGACCACATTCTCCAAGGTAGCGCTGTATGACTATAACTTTGACAAGATCTCAAACCCAGGATGGTCGATCACGGATTACTATGAAGGCCTGAACCCCCAATGCAACTATGGTGGGCAAGTGACTGCAACCGCGGTGACCCTCGATTACTGATTGGCGTTGAGGGCGCCGAGGCATGGGTGTCCGCTAATGCTCTGGTGGCTTGGCGTTCTTTTCCGGGATTGCAGTGACCTCGCATGAGGGACATCGCCCTTTAGGTCGGTATGAAGGGAAACCACTTCGCTCCCAAATCACCAGTTTGTGGGCGGCAGAGCGGCGAATCTTGCGACCTCATAGATTCAGGTAGTTGCAAGAACGACTTCGAACGGGATTTTGGGCAGCTCCACCGCGCTGCGAGGCGGTCAGAAGCCCCTCTGTCGCCAGCTGCAAACTTCCCAGAATCCGACTTCGGGACAACGTCGTCGGAGTCCGCCTGAAACGTAACATCCGGTTAGCCCGTCATCCAGGCACAATCCTCAGTCACCGGGCTCGTTGCGCCCGTGGTCCCGACAGGTGCTAGTCTGACGTCGCAGCCGATGAACAACCACGAAATCCACGCAGCTTGGAAGTATCACGATGGCACGAAACACTCCTACTGGAGTATTCGTAATAATCCTCACTCCCTCGACTGGGCCAACCGGCCCCAGCCTTTCAAAATCTATCCGAAGCCGGAGCCGTTTTTGCTCCCGCGGGACGTGGCACAAACGGGGGTGTCCGCACTCTCCGCGATCTCAGTGACGTTGTCCTCTTCGCGGGCCGATTCGGTACCTGACCTCCAAGATCTGGCGCGCATCCTCTATTTCTCGGCGGGGATTACCAAACATCGCGGATCTCCAGGCGGAGAAATCTACTTTCGCGCCGCAGCCTGTACCGGAGCCCTCTACGAGATCGAGTTGTACGTCGTGACTGGCGATCT
>PMSZ01000563.1 GCA_003168235.1 Acidobacteriaceae bacterium | reverse complement strand
CCGATAGACATTCTCGGCACTCAAGGCAAACTCCATCTCGCAATCGAAAATAATCATCTCCGCGAAATCTGGCTGCCGCCACAAGCCGAAGAGCTGGAATTCCTCGATCGCTACGGCGTGCACCCCGAGGCCAACGAGCGCATCGAAGTCCCACTCGCCGCACAACGATGGATGCAACAAACCTGCGCTGCCATCTTTCGCGGTTTTCTGCTGATCATCGACTACGGCTACACCCGCAACGAACAACTCGCCGGCCGTTACCGCGGCACGTTGATGGCCTATCGCCATCATTCCGCCAGTCCCGATCCCTACCAGGCGCCGGGCGAGCAGGACCTCACTGCCCATGTCAACTTCACCGCGCTAATCGCAGCCTGTGAGCCGGCCGGAATGCGCTGTGAAAGTCTCCGCACGCAATCGCAATTCCTGATGGGCATCGGCGAGAAAACTCAATTTGCCGACGCCTTCGAAGATTGCCGCCTCCCGCAGGAGCTGGCGAAAGTTGCCCTGCAGCTCAAGCATCTGGTTACTCCGATTGGCATGGGGGAAAACTTTCGGGTGCTGATGGCGAGTCGTGGGATGGATCCCGGGAAAGTAACTGCTCTTAGCGGATTGAGCTTTGGGAGCGGTTCCGAGTAAGTCGAATCTTCACTGGATTGCTCGTTGCAGCGGAGTTATACTGTCGGGACATTTGGAGGGTTCGTCATGAAACGCTTAGTCTTCGCTGTCGCCGTTACTCTGCTTCTCACCTGGCCTTCGCTGGCCCAGACCAGCACCGACGACTCTCCCGCCACCAAAGAGGACGTCCAAAGATACTTTCAAATCGTAAAGTCTCACGACTTAATGAAGAAGGTGATGGCCTCGATGGCACAAGGTATTCAGCAGATGACGCACGAGCAGTATGTGAAGCACCAAAACGAACTTTCCGCCGGATACGAAGCAAAGATGAACGCGATGATGGAAGACATGTTCAGCAATATGCCCATGGATGAAATGATGGATGCGATGATCCCGGCATACCAGAAGCACTTGACCAGAGGTGATATTGATAACATAGTTGCGTTTTACTCGACGCCCACCGGGGCGAAGGTATTGCGAGAGATGCCGGCAATGTTGGCAGAAGCGATGCAAGAGATGATGCCGATCATGACCAAGTACATGGATACCGTCCAAACCCGGCTCAAGAAGGAAACGGACACCATGATCGCTGAGGCCAAGAAGTCGTCGAGTAGCAACTCCCCCGCTGCCCACAATTGACCTTTAAACGGCACATGCCCGAACCGTGCTGTCAGGGTACGAAAGCAACGGGTACCAAAGGTATGCACCATTTTCGCTGCATTTAACATTCCTGAAATATCTTTGCAGTAAACTGCGTATATGAGCGTGCCTCGCAGCTCGCGCTTCGCGTTGCCATTGCAGGTGGCTGCCGTCTGCTACCGGCGGGTCGATTCGCACGTCGAGTTTCTGCTGGTGCATACGAACGGCGGCAACAAGTGGACTTTTCCCAAGGGCGCCCCCGAACCTCGCCTGTCGCACAGCCAGGCCGCCGAACGCGAAGCCAAGGAAGAAGCGGGCGCCATCGGCATCATCGAGCCCCGCCATTTCCATATCTACGTGCA
This sequence comes from Acidobacteriaceae bacterium, assembly GCA_003168235.1. Lineage (GTDB taxonomy): Bacteria > Acidobacteriota > Terriglobia > Terriglobales > Acidobacteriaceae > Acidiflorens. The sequence goes on along the minus strand of PMSZ01000563.1, from coordinate 7,490 downwards.
CTCCAAGGGAGTTTTCTGGCAACCCGGCGGCGTGCAGGAGTACGTGGTCAAAGCCTTTCTCATGGAAGTCCGTCAGACTCGCACTCCCGACGAAGATTACCGCAATCCCACCTGGTTCGACGCGGAACGGGCCCGCGTAATCCTGGCAAAAGGCCGCGAAGTGAAGTACGCCCATGAACTCCAGACGGTGATTGACCGGGCGCTCGAACACCTGGGCGTCGCTCGCATGGCCGCCGCCCGCTAGAACGCCCCGCTGAAAAGCACGTAGGGACAGCCGCCCTCGGCTGTCCAGTCGGGCGAAGCCCGGCAGTCGCTCAGCCGGTTTTCAAACCAGCGGCCACCGCCAGTTTCGCTTGCCGCGCGTCGAAGGTCCAAAAATGCTCGGTTTTCAGTTCCAGGGCGGAAGCCACGTGTAGTGTGTCGAGAGTCCGAACACCCAGCCGCGCCGCGTGCCGGTGAGCCAGTTGCGCGCACAACTCGAATGCTTGGTCGGGCACCGATGCTTCCCGCCACAGATTTTGCGCGCGATACTCATGGAATCGCTGTAGTGCACGGTCAGCTTCCCTTCGCGTAATCGCCTCGCGGAAAACGTGTTGCTCGATGGCATGGGTGCACTCGGCCACATGCAGGGGCGTCATCCACAGCGACGGTCGCGATCTGAGCCGGCGCTCGACCTCCGCCGTGTGCCGGTCAGGGAGATAGAGGGAAACAAAAAAAGAAGTGTCGGCGTAGATCGTCGGGAGGATGGTCGGTGCGCTGATCGTCAAGGGAGCCTCAGTAGCGACCGCGTTCTTCAATCACCACATCGGCTCCGGGCAAAATGCGGTCGCCAAAAATTTCCTTGCGCGAGGCCGCGAAATCAGGCCATTCGCCGGGCTGCGGAGGCGATCCCTGGGGAACGATGCGGGCAATTACCTCGTCGCGCTCCCGGAGTTCCACAGTTTTGCCGGCACGCAGCCAAGCCTTCAGCCGTTTGGTGTCGCGGAGCTGGCGAATGTTTACGCTGGGCATTATCAGAATTGTGCCACACATTGTGGCACATTGTCAAAAGCCCGAACCAGAGATATGTTCTTCTTGTGGATAGACGCGTCGCAACTGCTCTTGCCCGACTGGCGCTCTGGCTCTGTCGCTAATCCTCCGTCCTCTGTGGTTGAATAAAGACATAATCCCATGATCCAACTCTCCGGCGCCGGCAAGCGCTATGGCCACAAACTCCTATTCGAAGACGCTGACTGGCTGATCACGCCGGAATCGCGCATCGGTCTGGTCGGAGCGAACGGCACCGGCAAGTCGACGGTGATGAAAATTCTGGCCGGCAGCGAATCGCTCGACTACGGCTCGATCTCGCGCGCCAAAGGTATTTCCAGCGGATACCTTCCCCAGGACGGCCTCACCATGACCGGCCGCACCATCTTTGCCGAGTGCCTGGCGGTGTTTGACGAGCTTCATTCGATGGAAAAAGAAATGGAAGCGCTCACCCGCAGCATGTCGGAACTCGACCACGAGAGTCAGGACTACGCGAACGTCGCCGACCGCTACCAGAAGCTGGAACACGAATTCGTAGCCCGCGACGGCTATACCCTCGAAGCCCAGGTCGGCCAGGTGCTCACTGGTCTCGGTTTCAGTCGCGACGACTGGAAGCGGCAGACCGAGGAATTTTCCGGAGGATGGCAGATGCGCATCGCGCTCGCCAAACTTCTGCTGCAAAAGCCAAACCTGCTGTTGCTCGACGAGCCAACCAACCATCTCGATCTCGAAGCCCGCAACTGGTTGGAGGAGTACCTGACCAGCTATCCGTATGCGTATGTTTTGATTTCACATGATCGTTACTTTCTCGATATTACCGTCGATCGGATCGTGGAGATCTGGAACAAGAAGATGCATTTCTACGCCGGCAATTACGACCAATACCTAGCCGGCAAGACCGCGCGCAAGGAACAACTCGAGGCGGCTTACAAGACCCAGCACGACCGCATCGAGCAACTCGAAGTTTTCATCAACCGTTTTCGCTATACGGCAACCAAGGCCAAGCAGGTGCAGAGCCGTATCAAAGAGCTGGAAAAAATGGAGCGGGTCGAAATTCCGGAAGAAGAGAAGACTGTTCATTTTTCTTTTCCGCAGCCGAAGCCGAGCGGACGCATCGTCGCCGAATTCTCGGATGTCGCGAAAAGTTACGGCGAGCGCGGCGTCAACGAACACAAGGTCTTTGCCCATGTAAATTTCATGATTGAGCGGGGCGAGCGCATCGCTCTGGTGGGCGTCAACGGGGCAGGGAAGTCGACCCTGATCAAGCTGCTGGCCCAGCAGGAGAAGCTGACGGCGGGTGAATACAAACTCGGCCACGAAGTCCATCCCGACTACTTCGCGCAGGACCAATACAAGGAACTCGATCCCGAAGCCCGCATTCTCGACGACCTGGGCGAACTCTCGGCCGCGTCCACGCAGACGCAGCTTCGCAGCCTGCTCGGCTGTTTTCTTTTCTCCGGAGACGATGTCTTCAAACGCATCGGCGTGCTCTCCGGAGGCGAGCGCAATCGCTACGCTCTGCTCAAGATGCTGCTGCATCCGGCCAACTTTCTGCTGCTCGATGAGCCCACCAACCACCTTGACCTACGCGCAAAAGACGTTTTGCTCGAAGCCCTGATGAAGTACACGGGCACGGTAGTGTTCGTTTCGCACGACCGCTATTTCATCGACAAGCTGGCTACGCGAGTCTTTGAAATCGGCGACGGAAAGGTAGAAATCTATCCCGGAAATTACGAAGATTACCTCTGGCGGAAGCAGCATCCGGTTGCCAGTGCCCAAGTGCCGATAACAGTTCAGTTACCAGTTCCTAATCCTCAATCCTCCGCGCCACACGGAAACACGATTGCGGCGTCCCCGGCAGTTCCGCATAATGGCGACCATGCCACGAGCGCTGGCGCCGCAGAGTCCAAGGCCAAGCGCCTGAACCCGATCAAGCGCCAGCAGATGCAAGACCGTCTCCACGAGATCGAAGAAGAGATCGCCCGCGCAGAGGCCGCGATTGCCGTGTGTGAAACCGGACTGCAAAGTTTTGTGAGCGCGGAAGAAACGCAGAGGCAGACACGGGAACTCGCCACCCGCAAACGCGATCTGCAGGAACTGATGAAAGAATGGGAAGAGTTGTCGGAGACGCTAGCTGCCGCTACCTAGACGCGGCATGCCGCGTTTATACGGAAGATGTTGTCTTGGGTTCGAACTGGGTACTGGCTGCTGGGTACTGGCGACTCGCAACTGGATACTGCCCTACCCGCCCTGCTTCAATTCCACCAGCACCTGGCGTGCGATTTCCTTGAGGGTTTCGAACACGCCCACGCCCTGGAAGGCGACGGCTTCGACTATGGGTTCGTTCTTCTTGCGCAGTTCCTTGGAGAGCGCGTCCACCGGCATCACGTTCGGTAAGTCGCGTTTATTCAGTTGCAGCACATAGGGAATTTTGTTGAAGTCGTAGCCGTGTTCTTTCAGGTTGTCCATCAGGTTGTCGAGCGCTTCCACGTTCGCGTCCATGCGCTCCTGCTGCGAATCCGCCACAAAAACCACGCCGTCCACGCCGCGCAGAATCAGCTTGCGGCTGGCGTCATAGAACACCTGTCCTGGCACCGTATACAGGTGAATCCGCGTCTTGAACCCCCGCACCGAACCCAGATCGAGCGGCAAAAAGTCGAAGAACAGGGTGCGATCGGTCTCGGTGGCGAGCGAGATCATCTTGCCCTTCTGCTGTTCGGCTGTTTTCTGGAAGATGAACTGTAGATTCGTCGTCTTGCCGCCCAACCCGGCGCCATAATAGACGATCTTGCAGTTGATCTCGCGCGCTGCGAAGTTGATGAAACTCAAAAGGTTTCCTCAGAATCTCGACGAAAAAGGCCCTCGCGCAATACTCCCTCAAGGCGCGGGCCCCAATTACCAATCCACCTGACAACAGTATCGGTTGCTGCTGGTTTTTATATCACACCGGAAGGCTATGGTGCAGGTTACCCACGTTACTAGAGTGAGTTGTGTGGCGTTGGCACCCGCATCGGCTGCCTTGATTATCCTGATACGATCAAGCCTGATACCCGAGGCCTGACGTGGTCCTACCTCGGTGCCGGCAGCGGATAATACCCCGCTTTCGCATACACTTTTATGTTCGGATGATGCAGCACCTGCACATCGATGTCGCGATACCCTCCGATGTTCGACTTCGGCGAATAGCCCAGCGTGTACTGGTAGCGCGCATCTCCCATCGCCGCGGCGTAGGCGCGCTCGATATCGGCTTTGGTCAACTCGCTGTATTGCGTGCCTCCGCCGGTCGCGTTCACATATTTCGGCAGAATGTCGCTGTATCCCATAATCGCGTTCGTCTTCGGCAGGTGGATCCGCTGCAGCCGGTCATAGATCGGGATCGCCGCGCCTTCTACTCCCACCGCGTACAGGGTTATGTTCTGCGTCAGCAGCACTTTCAGAGTGTCTTTGTAGCTGGCCGATGAGCCCTGCTCGCGTCCGTCGCTGATCACAAAGATGATCTTCCGATGCGTTCGGTCGCGCTTCGATAAATCTCGCGCCGCCATCAGGATCGCATCATTCAAAACGTGCGCGATCTTCGGCGGAGTCGAAACCGGGTCCACCGGATAGTCAATCGGACGCCCGTTGATCACCGGCCCCTGCGGACCGAGCGGCCCGCTCGTCACCGGCGGTCCATTATTGGCGCCGCTGTAGCTCTTGATTTCGTTCAGCACCGCCGTCAGTTCCTTGCCCACGTCGTTAAAGTCTGAGACGCGGCTGACCGTGCTGCTGTAGGTATAGACCCCCACTTCGTCGAACTGAGTGAACGCTCCCTGCAACGCCGAGAGCGTGTCCTGCACTTTCTTGAGCCCAACGTCCGGCAGACCGGTATCAATCACCACGGCCGCCGACAGCGCAAACGGATCGCTGGTAAAAAAGGTCAGCTTCTGTTTCACCCCGTTCTCCAGCACCGAAAAATCCGTGGAGCGCAAACCGCCGACCAGGCCTCCGTCGCTGTCTTTCACCGTAACCGGGACCATTACCAGGTTGACGACGTGCGAGATGGTGTAACCGACGTCTACGCCCGTGTCCTGGTCTTTGGGGACGCTGCCAGCTGGGACGGTCTTGATCGGCGGCATCGGCGGAGGAGTATTTGCCGAACTGGGGGTGCTCCGGGGCATGCCTGACAGCGGGTTTGTCGCCGAGTTGGGCGCTTCGGCCGGCGCTGTATCTGCTTTGTCCTCCTGCGCCTCGGCCCGCGGACTGGGCGCCTCTGGCGGCGGTATTGGACGCGTCGCCGACGGGGCGTCCGGGATGTCATTCGGCGGCTGTTGGGCCCCCAACACGCCCGTCACTGCGCCCATCAGCAGCGCCACGGCGAAAAACGACAGCCCCAGCTTCAGTCCCGCCCTGATCTTCGTGGCCATCCCCGCAATCCTCTTTCTTCTCGCTCTCTTAATCTTCTCGCTCTCTGCCCCTACCGCATCCCGCTAGCTTTTACCTTTATTCAGATGCCGGTCCCGTCTCTTCGGTGCATCTAACCCTCATCACAGGTATAGACTAGCAAAGTATCGGGATAAAACTCTAATGCCTACCCTTCATCACAAATCTTTCCTGGCGGCGGGCGCCTTCGTACTCGCTGTCTTTGCTCTCATATCGCTGCCCGCAGCCGCCCAGGACGCTGCCCCAGCCAAGACTTCGACGGGCCCGACGTCCAACACCGATTCCGCTCCTCACACGCCTTCCAACCAGCCGCCGGACCAATCAACGGATCAGCCCGCCGCAACCGTCAAGGTCAACGTCGAAGCCGTGCAGCTCTTTTTCAACGTCAAAGATAAACACGGAGCGCTCATCCCGCATCTCACCAAAGAGAACTTCGATATCTTCGAAGACGGCCAGCCTCAGACCATCAAGTATTTCAAGTCGGAATCCGACCTCCCTCTTACCCTCGGCATCATGATTGATTCCAGCGGCAGCCAGATGCGCGTCCTCGACATGGAAAAGGAAGTGGGCGCCTCGTTTCTCGAGAACATTCTGCGCCCCAAAGACGAGGCGTTTGTCATCAGCTTCGACGTCGATGTCACCCTGCTGCAGGATTTCACCAACTCCGTCAGCCGCCTGCGCCACGCGCTTGACCAGGCCAAAATCAATACCGGAGGAGTGAGCTGTGCGGGAGGCCCGGTCGGCCCGCAGGGCCCGATTCCTTGTTCCTCCACCGGCCCGCGCGGGACGGCGCTCTATGATGCTGTATATCTGGCCTCGCACGACGAGCTCGGGCACGAAGTCGGCCGCAAGGCTGTTGTTTTGCTCACCGACGGACAGGACGAAGGCAGTCGTCTTAAGATCAAAGACGCCGTCGAAGCCGCCCAGAAGGCCGACGTCATCTGCTACGTGCTGCTCATCGCCGACCGCGGTTTCTACGGCATGGGTGGAGGCTTCTATAACGGCGACTCCGAAATGAAAAAGCTCACCCAGGAAACCGGCGGCCGTACGATCGAGGTCGGCAACAAAATCGAGAAGCTCCGCCAGGCCTTCGATCAGATCGCGGACGAACTCCGCAGCCAGTACAACATCGGCTACACTCCTATCAACACCAACCGCGACGGCGGCTTCCGCAAAGTCGAAATCAAGCCCAAGCAGGGAGACTACAAAATCCAGGCCCGAAGCGGCTACTATGCCACCCCCAGGCAGGAGCAGTAGGTCTGAACCCCGCGCCATTTCCAATGCCTGGTCGAGTCGCGCGGCAGGTCTTAACGCCCGACACCTGCGACCTGACACCTGCGACCTGAGACCTGACCCTGCTTATCTCTCCTGCGCAAAATCCTCGACCACAAACAACTCCCCGCCCTGCTCCACCACGCCCACTCCAATCGAATCCATCTCCCGATCCAGAATGTTTGCGCGATGCGGAGCCGACTTCATGAATTGCTCGTGAATGAACTCCGCCGATGGTCCCTGCATCACGTTTTCCGATAGCCAGCCAAAATGCACGCCCGCCTGCTTCGCCCGCATCGACAGACTCGGCTCGCCGGCAAACGCATGTCCCGTGGATCCGTGTTCCAACATTACTTCCGCATGGCGCCGCGCCGCCGCTGCCAGCGACTCATCCCATCGCAGCGCAGACATCCCCTGCACGCGCCGCGCCTGATTCACCGCCNNGCGGCGCCGGTGTCGAAGTCGATGTCTGCCCATAAGCCGACCAGCAAAGCATGATTCCCACCATCCCCACGCCCGCCAGCCAGGTTCCGCTTCGCATAGCATCCTCTCCGCTATGAAAAAATGAGATCACTCACTCAATCAAAACCCGGCCGCCTCATACTCACAAGTTACGAACGTCAATATGAAAACCCACCTCCGGCAGGCAAGTTGCGGGTTACGTTTCCTATAGTTTCTTGAGATGGTTACTACGGAGAGGATTACTGCCTGTCGACCAAGTTTCCTAGTGCAGCGAAGGCCTTGCTTTGCGCCAGCGGAACCGACACCGCCCC
>PMSZ01000069.1 GCA_003168235.1 Acidobacteriaceae bacterium | reverse complement strand
GGTCGTTCAGCACCCGCGCCTGAAACGACATGGCATCGGCGAACTTGGTCCGCAGATCGTCCTTCGGGAAGCGTTGCCCGAATTCGAGCATGGTTTGCTGCAGCATCGATTTCGCCAGAATCAGCTCGCCCACCAGATTGAGCACGCTGTCGATCTTCTCCGCATCCACACGCAGCAAATTGTCAGGACCACTCGGCGAGGCCTGCGTCGCCGGAAGCTCCTCGCGCAACGGCGAGTCAGTCGCCGCCGGAGTGTTGCGAGTAGCACTGCGAGTATCGATGGCAGCGGTTGCNNTCGCTGAGGCAGTAGTCGCTGAAAGACCGTCTGGTTCCGCAATCGCAGAATTAGTGAGATGGTCAGCGATGACCTCTTTCGCCGCGGGAAGGGCTGGAGCCTGCACCCGCAACGGCGTGACCCGGACCTTCGCCACGATGGTTGGAATGCTGCACTTGACCCGAATCTGCTCCGCCGCGTTCGTCGATACCAGCGCCGCTTCGATGCGCGTGATGGCTTCTGGACTGCCCTCGAGCGGATAAAGCGCCAGGACTTCGCCCAGTTCGGCCAGGGCCAGTTGAACCATCTGGCGTCCGGCGATCGGCATGCCGCACTGTGGATCGACGTCCACCACCACGTGATGGACCGGTTTGCCCTCGCTCGACGCGCGCGCGATCGCCAGTTGTTCGTATTCCGACCAGCGGCTCTTTTTCGCCGCCGTGGCCTTCTTTTTCGCCGCGACCGTGCCCGCCGGTGCCGCTTGTGACAGTCGCGCAATGTCCGCACGCAAAGACTGAATCGCAGGAAGCTTCGTCCCCTTGCGATACGCCTCCAGCAGCGCCAGAAAAACGTCGGCCGCGCGCAGCGCAATCTCTGGGACTGAAGCCGCTGCCGCGTTCCCGACCGTCAGCACATCCTCGAACTCGTGGCAGAGTTCGCTTAGCTCCCGGAAGCCGCAGGCGGCCGCGTCGCCCTTCAGCGTATGCACCGTCCGGCGCAGACTGCGCGCGCTTTCCTCGTCCCCCGGCGCTTTCTCCAGCCGCAGCGCTTCCTCGTTCAGCTTTTGGACGAGTTCCCCCGCGCTCTCAAAAAAAAGCTGGCGCAGGTCGCTCATTCGATCCTCAGGGGGAAGTGTCACTCGTCAACCTCTATGCGCTGGTAGGCCGTGCCCGCAGTGCGATGCACCATCCGGAATTTGTCCGTCAGTCCGAGCAGGCTTTCCGCGTGCCCGACAAAAAGGTGTCCGTGAGGATTCAAACAGCGGTAGAACTTCTCTACTAACCGTTTCTGCTCCGCTTCGTCGAAATACATCATCACGTTGCGGCAAAAAATAACGTCGTTGCGCTGCGGCAGGTACTCGGTCTTCAGGTTATGAAAGTCGAAGTGCACGATTTCCTTGACGTTCTTCTTCACCGCGTAGCGCTCGCCGATTTTGTCGAAGTAGCGCAAGCGAAAGCCGTAATCGACGCCGGCCATCTGCCGCTCGGCATAAGATCCCTCCTGCGCCGTCCGCAGCACCGTATAGTTAATGTCGCTCGCCAGAATCTCGACCCGCCACGGAGCCGGCACCAGCGGCTTCGGAATTGGCGATTCGCTCGGCTGCGGATGGCGCAGATGGTGGTACGAAAGCGAATCGGCCACCTGCATGGCCATGGTGTAGGGTTCCTGTCCCGTTGAGCACCCCGCGCTCCAGAATCGCAGGTTGAAGTCGCGCTGCCCCTGCTTGCGCCGGAAAAGCTCGTCCAGCACGACGTCCTGAAACAGTTCCAGCTGCGCCTTGTTCCGGAAAAAACTGGTCTCGTTGACGGTGAGGTTTTCCACCAGTCGCGTCATTTCCTGCTTGCCCTGCTGGCTGATGAGCAGGCGATAGTAGCTGTAGAACGAATCCAGTTGGCATTCCTTCAGCCGGCGCTGCAGACGGTCCTGTAAGAAAGGAGTGCGCCGTTCGTCGAAGTGCATGCCGCNNCCGCACTCCTGGTAGACGAGCGATTGCAGCAGCTTCAGTTCCGCTTCCGTGAGTGCGGGAGTTTCGCTCGTATTCATGTAATTATCCTGGCTACTTCCCGGCTGTGGCGCTCTTGCTTTCGTTCTCCGCCTTGGCTCCCGCTCTTGCACCCGCCGCCGCTTTTCCCGACGGCGCTTCCTTTTGGCCGCGTGCCAGGATCTTGCCGATATCCAGCAAAATGATCAGCCGCCCCTGGTACTTGCCCAGTCCGGTTACGCAGTCCAACCCGCCTTCCTTCATCATCGCCGGCGCCGATTCGATTTCGCTTTCCGGAATCTTCAACACTTCCGATGCCGAATCCACAATCATGCCGATGAGCCGCTCTTTGTGTTCCACCACCAGAATGCGGCTGCGCCGGTCGAGTTCGGTCGCTCTCTGTCCGAACCGCTTCCGCAGATCGAGCACCGAGACAATCTTCCCGCGCAGGTTGATCACGCCTTCCAGATAATCGGGCGCATCCGGCACCGCCGTGATCTGCGGTACGCGGACGATTTCGTGCAGTGTGGCGATGGGCACGCCATAGGTCTCG
>PMSZ01000528.1 GCA_003168235.1 Acidobacteriaceae bacterium | reverse complement strand
TTCGCCGCCATCGCCGGCCCCGGACCGCTGGTCGGCCCCGTGCTCGCCGCCCAGTTTGGCTATCTCCCCGGCACGCTCTGGATTATCGCCGGCGCTGTGCTCGGCGGTTGCGTGCAGGATTTCATCATCCTTCTGTTCTCGGTCCGTCGCGACGGCAAATCGCTGACCGAGATGGCGAAATCTGAAATCGGCCGCGTCGGCGGTGTCATCGCTTACCTTGCTGTTATCAGCATCATCGTGATTCTTCTTGCGGTGACTGCTCTCATCGTCGTCAACGCGCTCAAGTCGAGTCCGTGGGGAACGTTCACCATCGCCATGACCATGCCCATCGCGGTTTTGATGGGACTTTATCTGCGGCGCATCCGTCCCGGAAAAGTTCTTGAAACTTCTCTTCTCGGATTTGTGCTCGTCGTCGCCGCCATCTTCGGCGGGCAATGGGTTTCCCAGAGTCCATCGTGGGCAGCGATCTTTACCCTGACTGCTCCCACACTGGCGATTCTCATCATCGTCTACGGATTCGCCGCGTCCGCGTTGCCGGTTTGGCTGCTGCTCGCGCCGCGCGATTACCTGAGCACGTTTGTGAAACTCGGCACGATTTCTCTTTTGGCTTTGGGCATTGTCGCGTTTCGCCCGTCGCTCCACATGCCGCCACTCACGCGTTTTATCGACGGCACCGGCCCGGTATTCGCAGGCGCTGTTTTCCCCTTCGCTTTCATTACCATCGCCTGCGGAGCGATCAGTGGATTTCATTCCCTGATTTCAAGCGGCACCACTCCCAAGCTGATTCGCAGCGAAACCGAAACCCGCTTTGTGGGCTACGGAGGAATGCTGGCCGAGTCGCTGGTCGCAATCATGGCCATGATCGCCGCCTGCGCCTTGCAGCCCGGAGTCTATTTCGCAGTCAATAGTCCCGCGGGCATTGTCGGCGCCGCTCCCGAAGCGGCCGCAACCACCATCGGTTCCTGGGGATTTCCCGTCACCGCCGCCGAGATGGCGACGCTGGCGCGGGATGTCGGTGAGAAGACACTTTTCAACCGCACGGGCGGCGCACCCGCTTTCGCCGTAGGCATGGCGCAGATTTTTTCCAACACGCTCGGCGGCCACGCCGTGATGGCGCTTTGGTATCACTTCGCCATTATGTTCGAGGCGCTCTTCATACTGACCATTCTCGACGCCGGCACTCGCGTCGGCCGTTTCATGTTGCAGGATGCGCTCGGCCACGTCTGGAAGCCGCTCGGCCACACCAGTTGGTATCCGTCGATTCTGCTGACCAGCGCCGTGATTGTGGCCATGTGGGGAAATTTTCTCTGGCAGGGAATTAAAGACCCGCTCGGAGGCATCAATTCGCTGTGGCCGCTGTTCGGCATTTGCAATCAATTGCTCGCGACGGTGGCTCTGTGCGTGGCGACCACCATCATCGTTAAGATGGCCTGCGAGAAAAAAACTCGTCTGCGCTACACCTTTGTGACGCTCATCCCGTTGAGCTGGCTGGTCGCGGTGACGTTTACCGCATCGTGGCACAAGATTTTCGATGCCAATCCGCGCATCGGTTTCCTGTCGCACGCCCGTCAACTCATCTCCGCCGGAGGCAATCCCCGCCTGATCTTCAACGACCGCCTGGATGCGGCCGTCACCGGTGTTCTAGTCGTGATGGTGGCGATGATCCTGATCGAATCGGGGATGGAATGTTTCCAGATTATTTTCGGGAAGAAATCCGCCGCGTGCAAAGAAGCGCCGTTTGTTATGACCCGGCTCACAGAGGAGCAAGCATGAAGAATCGCCTCAGACATATTTTTGCCACGCTGCGGGCTGTGCTGCGCGAGGTTTTCGATGAGTCCGCCTACCAGCGCTTTCTTCTCCGCGCCGATTTACCACCATCGGTGGAGAGTTATGCCGCCTTTTGGGCCGAGCTGGAAAAACTGAAAGCGCGACGTCCGCGTTGCTGCTGACTTCGACTTTCTCAACACTCAACAAATGTAGCGAAAACCGTAACTCTCGAAGTTGTTGACTCGGTTGTTGACTCGAACGGCCCACTGCACTAGAAATAAGGAATCGCAGGAGGCTCGGCATGAAGACTCCATTGCTTTGCTCCCTTCTCTTCATCTGTTCGGTTGCGGCCGCTCGGGCCCAGCAATCTCCACCCGCGGCGTCGCCGAATCCGAAAAACGGGCGAGCCCAGGCCCAAGTCCAGAATTCCCCCGCAGGTGACGACAGCTTTCTTTTCAAGATTCAACCCGATCGCGAGACGCCACTGTTTGCCGAATCCTTCTGCGCATACATTCGGACCTATCGCGTCCGTCGTGAATATGCCAATTCTGACATCGTCACTCCTGCGGGCTACACGGCCTGCACTCCGAGCCAGCGCTTTGAGCTTCGTACCGCAGTTGCGACGGCGGCCGATTCCGCCGGTCTCAAGGTTGGTGGCGACAAGGCAGTGGAGTTGAGAGTGACGCCAAAAAATGACCAGTGAGATTCGCTTCCGTCCGAACCTGCGCTCAAAAGTAGCCGCGCGGGTTACACTGCAAGCAACATGCGCGTTCTGGGGATTGACTGCGGCACGGAATACACCGGCTACGGGGTAGTCGACCTCGTTTCCGAGGGACGTAATAACGACCGCCTAGTCTGCATTATCTGCGGCGCCATCAAAGTTTCTCCACGCGATCCCATGCCCACGCGCCTGTCGCTCATCTCCATCGGATTGCGCGAACTCATCTCCATCCATCGCCCCGACCGCGTCGCCATCGAAGACGTTTTCTACGCGGCCAACGTGAAATCCGCCCTGAAACTCGGCCAGGTCCGCGGAGTCGCCATGCTGGCCGCCGCCTCCGCCGGGCTCGAAGTAGCCGAATACTCGCCGCTTTCCATCAAATCGGCGGTCGTCGGATACGGCCGCGCCGAAAAGCATCAGGTCCAGCAAATGGTGACGCGCCTGTTGAATCTCGATCAGATTCCCGAGCCCGCCGACGCCGCCGATGCGCTNNCGTTCTCCGGCGCTGACCCGGCTGCGCCTGTCTGGTGTATCCGACCCGCGGTCAAGTTACCGCCGTCGTAGTCCCTGATCTGTCCAGAATCTATGCCGAATCTGTACGGAATCTTCCCCCCAAACTGTCCTGAAATCGAATCTGCCCTGTGCCACTCGTTAGTGCATGGGGCGCTGACTTTGGGCGATTCTCACGCTATGCTTGACCACGATTTATTTTGAAACTGATCGCGCTTTATGCATGAAAATTGCCGCGCGAAATCTTGATCGCGCGAAATCCATGTTCGCGCGAAATCTATGACACAGAGGAGTTCATGAGCCTTCCCCGTTTGGCTTCTGCTACCGTCATCGCCATCACCCTGTTTTCGTTGTCAACTCTAATGCAGGCGGCCCAGACCGCGTCCTGCAACTTCACCACGTTCAACGCCCCCTCGGGATATTCCCTGAGCCAGGTCAACGGCATCAGCGATGACGGCACCGTGGTCGGTCAGTTGAGCAATAACAAGACTTTCGAAATCGTCGGCTTTTCGTACTCCGCCGGCGCTGGCTTTACCGAGTACGCGGTCCCGAAATCCTTGAACACCTGGACGTACGGGCTCAATGCCAACGGAGCTAATGCCGGCTCCTACCAGGACAAGACGTATCCCGAAAACATTCACGGATTTGTCCTGCAAAGCGGCAAGGTGAGCGAGGTCAACTATCCAAAGGCGACCAACACCTGGCTATTTAACGTCAATCAGGTAGGAAACTCGGTGGGCAGCTTCAGCAACGGGTCGGTCACCAAGGGGTTCGAGCTGGTGAACGGCGTCTACACTGCGATCACCTATCCGAGTTCACAGACCACCTTCCCGATGGCGATCAACGATAACGGCGTGGTTGTTGGATACGGCACCAGCGGGCTGGTCAGCACCGGCTTCGTCTGGCAAGACGGCAAGTTCACCACCGTCGAATATCCAGGCGCCAAGTACGGCACCGGTCTTTCCGGAATCAACGATTCCGGCATCATCGTCGGCAACCATTTTTCAGCCGATCGAATTTTCGGATTCATCTACGAAAATGATGAGTTCGAAAACATCGATTACCCGGACGCGAACTTCGCCGTTACCGGAGGCATCAACAACAGTGGCGTGATCTCAGGCCAGGCCTACTTCAAGGGAGGCAACACGGTGGGCTTTACCGCTGTATGCAAGTAACCCACTGGAATCGCAGGAACTTCGCCTAGCAGCCAGGCCGTCTCAAACGAGGCGGCTTGGCTGTCTACTTCAGCAACGCTCCCGACTTGGCGCCCCGCCCGTATTCTGCAACGCTGCTACTTGACACTGCTGGCTCCATCCACAATCATTACAGCAATTCATGTTGCGTCGATTCGTGCTGCGTCGAACGATGCTGCGTTCATTCATGCTGCGTCCATTTCAGTTTTCGAGCCTGCTCATTTTTGCCGGCGCTTTTGTCGGCACTCTCGTTTCTGCGCTTTTCGCCTGCGCTCAGTCCCAGATTCCCGCAGCTGACGCAATCCCGACGCTGACCTTTACCCTCGATTTTCCCGGCTCGCAGCCCGAGCACTACTCGATTCGTATATTGTCCACCGGAGCAGCCCACTACCGTTCAAACGGCCGGCTATCCGACGAGTCTTCTGCCGATTCCGCTTCCGCGACGATCGACAACTTCGATTTCGATTTCACCCTGGCTCCTGAGACGCGGCAGAAAATCTTCGACCTGGCGGCCAAAGCCGGCTACTTCAAAAAAGATGTTGCCTCCCGCCACAAAGGCATGGCGTTCACCGGGGAAAAGAAGCTCACATACAAAGACGGACAGCGCAGCGGTGAGTCCACGTATAACTACACGACCATCCCGGCCGTCGAGGAACTTACCAGCCTGCTGCAGAACATTGAAGCCACGCTCGAATTCGGACATCGCCTGCAGTACGACCACCACTACCAGAAGCTCGCGCTCGACGAAGAACTGAAGCATATGGAGGAAATAGCTCACGACAATGAACTGGCCGACGTCAGAGCCATTCAGCCGATCCTCGAACAAATCGTCGCTGATCCCTCCATCATCAATATGACCCGCGCCCGCGCCCAGCGCCTGCTGGAAGGGTCTGGTGCGCACTAATCGTCGCTGGCTCTGTTACTCCACAACAATCCCGGCGTAACCCACCACCGACTCGTAATCGCCGGAGACTTCTCCCGAAGTCGCGTACCTCACCAGCGTGGCCGCGGTCGCTCCCAGAAGCTTGGCCGCCGTGAGCATGGCAACCGTTGGTCCAAAACCGCACATGCTGATGTGTTCGTTCATCACAACATCCCAAAGTCCACGCGCGTCCAGGGCCAAAACACGGTCAATGGCTCTACCGTCTTTAACCCGAGTAACTGCATCCGGCTCATAATGATTCATGTCGCTGGAGGNNCGATCGCATCGGCCAGCGCCTCACCCAATCCGCGAAGTACTTCAAAGTCTCGAGTTCCAATCACGATGGGAACGATTTTCAAATTCGGCTGGAGCGTCTGCAAGAATGGGAGCTGGACCTCGATGGCGTGTTCGCTGCGATGAGCAGCACTGTCTTCCTGCAAAAGAGGGAAGCGGTCGAGCAATCGCGCGGCCAGCACGGCATCCGGCTTTACATTGCCCAACGGAGTCTGCCAGGTGGTGTCAGCCATCACCGCCAACGGTCGTCCCCTGCCCGTATGGTTAGGGCAAAGAATCACGCAGCGCTCGGGAATTTCAAGGCGAGAATACACGGCTCCGGCGACTGGCCCCGAGTAAATATATCCCGCATGGGGAGCGACGCATCCGATGGCGGACATGCGTCCGCTGAAACTTTCACCTGGCGCCGTGTACTTCCGCACGTCACGCCGTAACGGCTCAGCGCTGTCGGGATAAAACCTGCCGGCAACCGCGGGAGTTCGCAAAGCGGAAGTCATAAACAGCTCGCGTGGAGCGGACTTGACCTGAGCATAGCCGAAGGGGCCCTTGTCCGCTAAAAGCTAGGCCGCCAGAATAATACCGAAAGGATTATGAACCTGTCTGGGCAAGCGCGCGAAACAAAGCAGCCGTTCTTTCGAGCGTCAGCGCTTCTGCCCGAATCGCAGGCTTCACGCCGCTTTTCACCAACGCCCCGCGCAACGTGTCCTCATCGTACCGCGCCTTCAAATTATTCCAGAGCGTTTTGCGCTTCTGCCCAAAGCCCAGTTTCAGAAACGCGATGAACTCGGCCTCCGGAACTCGCAGCGCCTCGGCGCGAGGCTTGATCGTGATGCGCACCACGCTCGATTGGACTTTCGGCTGCGGATTAAACGCGCTCGGCGGCAGCGTGAAGAGTTGCTCGACCCGCCCGTACAATTGTGCGGTCGCTGAAAGCAAGCCGTAGTCGCGGCTTCCGGCCGATGCCGCCAGGCGGTCGGCCACTTCCTTCTGCACCATGATCACAATTGTCGAAAAGTAGCGATGATTTTCGAGCAGTCGCAGCAGAATATCGGAGGTGATGTAGTACGGCAGGTTTCCGATCACGCGGGCCGGCTCGGGCGTGAAATTCAATCCCGTGCGCACGCTGCCCGGCTTGGCTCCGAACACGGTGTCGAGTTCAATCTTCAGAAAATCGCCTTCGATGATTTCGACATTCGGATACAGAGAAAAGTTCATGCGCAGCTGCGCCGACAGGACGCGGTCCAATTCGACGGCAATGAGCCGTCGCGCCCTTCGCGCCAGCAACTCGGTAATAGCGCCGCGCCCGGGGCCGATCTCCAGCACGGTCTCCTGTGAGACATCGCCCAGCGCTTCGACAATGCGCAGCGCCGCCGCTTCGCTCTGCAGAAAATGCTGCCCCAGTTTGGGCTTGCGCGGATTCGTTGCTTCGCGGGCGACCTTCGGCACGTTGACCCTCTTTCTTCGCGGCTTTAGACTCAAGTAGATTTGTAATTGGTAATTTGTAATTGGCAATTTGGAGACGGCGGCTCGATGGTTTCCAATTTCAAATTACCAATCACAAATTTACAAATGCCCAACCAAACTTCCACACCAGTCATCATAACGTGAGCGAGGCTTGCGCGGTTCTCGTTCAGGAGGCTCCTTCGCAATGCATATCGCTTTCGCGGCATCCGAGTGCGTTCCTTTTTCCAAAACTGGCGGATTGGCCGATGTGGTGGGCGCTTTGCCGCGTGCCCTGGCCGCTCTGGGACATCAGGTCAGCGTCTACGTTCCGCGCTATCGGCAAACCAAGCTGACCGATCCCGAAACGGTGGTGCGCAGCATCACCATTCCCTTTGACGACAAGTATCGCTTTTGCTCCGTGGTCACAGCGGGCGCCAGTGCCGGAGTGCGATTTTATTTCGTCGACTACCCTCCGTACTTCGACCGCGACGGGCTCTATGGGACCGCAGCCGGAGATTATCCGGATAACGCCGAGCGTTTTGCCATGTTCTCCCGCGCGGTGCTCGAAGCTTCAAAAGTGTTGGGCGTGCCGCAGGTGTTTCACTGCCACGACTGGCAGTCGGCGCTGGTGCCGGTGATGCTGCGGACGCTCTACTCTGAGGACCCCGCTTTTCGCGACGTGGCCACGGTCTTCACTATCCACAACATGGGCTATCAGGGATTGTTTCCCCCCGATACGCTGCCGCTGCTCATGTTGCCGTGGGACCTGCTGGCAATGTCGAAAATGGAATTTTTTGGCCAGGTCAACTTTCTGAAGGGCGCGCTCGTCTTTTCAGACTTCATCACCACGGTCAGCAAGAAATATAGCCACGAGATCCAAACCAGCGAGTACGGCTTTGGCCTGGAAGGGGTGCTGCACGACCGCGCCGCGACCGTCACCGGAATCCTCAACGGTGTGGACTACGACGAGTGGAGTCCGCAGACCGATAAGCTGATCGCCGCAAACTATTCGTCGCAAGACCTCAGCGGCAAACGAAAATGCAAGCAGGACCTGCTGAATGCTTTCGGAATAACGAATGCCGATGCGCGAGTCGACACAAAAATCCCGGTAATCGGTATCGTCTCCCGCTTCGCCGCGCAGAAGGGCTTCGA
>PMSZ01000380.1:13832-14284 GCA_003168235.1 Acidobacteriaceae bacterium | reverse complement strand
ACTACCTCGACTGGCTGCTGGCCGTTCCCTGGAAAAAGCGCTCCAAAGAAATCCGCAACATCTCGCGCGCCGAGAAAGTCCTGAACGAAGATCATTATGGCCTGGAGAAAATCAAGGAGCGCATCCTCGAATTTCTCGCCGTCCGCCAGCTCGTTAAGAATCCTAAAGGTTCGATCCTCTGTTTCGTCGGACCTCCGGGCGTCGGCAAGACTTCGCTCGGAATGTCGATCGCTAAAGCGACCGGCCGCAAATTTGTCCGCATGTCGCTCGGCGGNNCAGATGATGAAAAAGGCCGGCACGAAGAACCCCGTTTTCATGCTCGATGAAGTCGACAAAATGTCGATGGATTTCCGCGGCGATCCCTCGGCGGCCCTGCTCGAAGTGCTCGATCCGGAACAGAATTTCATGTTCGTCGACCACTACCTCGACGTCGAATACGACCTGTCGCAGGT
>PMSZ01000380.1:5162-13826 GCA_003168235.1 Acidobacteriaceae bacterium | reverse complement strand
AAGAATGTCCAGTTTTCCGACGATGCCATCCGCCAGATCATTCGCGGCTTCACCCGCGAGGCCGGGGTCCGCAACCTGGAGCGTGAAATCGGCAACGTCTGCCGCAAAGTCGCGCGCAAAGTCGTCAAAGAAGGAGCGGGATTTACCGCCGCCGTCCAGCCCGATAAAATCGGCGACTACCTGGGCGTGCTCAAGTTCCGCGATACGCTCGCCCACGAAAAAAGCGAGATCGGCCTGGTCACGGGACTGGCGTGGACCGAAGTCGGCGGCTCCATTCTCTCAACCGAAGCCATGGTGGTCGACGGCAAAGGCAAACTCACGCTGACCGGCAAACTCGGCGACGTCATGCAGGAATCCGCGCAAGCTGCAATGTCTTACATTCGCTCGCGCGCCGCGCGCCTCGGACTACCCCGCGATTTCTACCGCAACCTCGACATTCACGTCCATGTGCCCGAGGGCGCCATCCCCAAAGACGGACCCTCCGCCGGCATCACCATCGCCACCGCTCTCGCCAGCGCGCTCAGCCGCATTCCCGTTCGCCGCGACCTCGCGATGACCGGAGAGATCACGCTGCGCGGTAAAGTTCTGCCCATCGGCGGCCTCAAAGAAAAACTTCTCGCCGCCCACCGTGCCGGGTTATTCGAAGTGATTCTGCCGCAGGAAAATGAAAAGGACGTTGCCGAGGTCCCCGAGAACCTCCGGACCGCCATGAAACTCCACTTCGTCGACAACATGGACCAGGTTCTGGCTGTCGCTCTCGAAGGCCCGCTGCCGCAGATGCCAACCGAGGCCGAGAGTATGACCCCCATCGTGACCCCGCCGGCCGGGGAGATTCCCACCGCGCGTCAGTAGGCTGGAATCAAACCGCGGTGGAATCTGACTTAGCGTAAAGTTTCATCGGTCTGCCATTTCTTAATTTTTTCTGCGCCGCTTGCCACGCGCCTCCCCTACACTGGAAACTAATCTCTATGCGGATCATGGCGCGCTTCATGCTCTCGGCGAGCGACCTGGCGCAGTTCCCTGCTCCCAGTGTGCCCGAGATCGCTTTCCTAGGACGCTCCAATGTCGGCAAGTCGAGTCTGATCAATTCGCTGGTCGGCGCCAAGCTGGCCCGCACCAGCAACACTCCCGGACGCACCCGGAGCATCAATTTTTATGAAGTCCGCCGCGCCGGCCAGCCGCATGCCGAAATGATCTTCACCGATCTTCCCGGATACGGCTATGCCAAAATCTCCCGCGAAATATCCGCTGACTGGGCGCGTTTCGTCGATCCCTATCTTCATCAGCGCTCGACCCTGGCGCTGTGCCTCATACTGGTTGATGCCAATATCGCTCCGCAGGCAAGTGACGCTCAGCTGATCGAGTTTCTGGCGGCTAAAGGACGCCCGCACGCGATTGTGGCCACCAAGTGCGACCGTCTGTCGAGTAACCTGTTGGCGCAAGCGATGCGCGCACTGACCCAAGCCTATGCTGGCGTGCCGATCGTCCCATTTTCCGCCAAGACGGGAGCCGGCAAAGACGAATTGTGGCGCCAGATTCGCGCCTCGGTGACGCAATTTCCCGCCGCCTAAAGTCCTCCCGCCATCTGCCGATTCCCTCTGATGGAAAGACTTGCCACCGGAGGGCGGCCTTGTGAACCCGAATGTTATTTCCGATTACCCTGACTTCTCGTCAGAATCGAGCAAGGGTGATGACGGCGCGAGCTATCTTCGGCGCCTGAAGGCCGACCGAGCGGAAATCGCGCCTTCAACCCCGGCCTCAACCCCAGACACCAATGCCAATGCCGGCGATTGGAAAGAACGGCGAAAAAGCCCCCGTATTCGCTGTTCGGGCAGCGCGGAGTTTGTGGTCGACGGCAGCGACACGCGTCTCTGGGGAACCATCACGGATATCAGCCAGCACGGCTGCTATGTGGAAATGAGCAACACATTTCCCATCGGCACAAAAGTGCATCTTGTGCTCAAATCGTACGGCATCCGCATTCTGGTTTCAGGCGAGGTTCGTACTTCGTATCCGGCCCTGGGCATGGGCATTCTCTTCGCTGAGCTGGTGCCTCAGGAAGCCAAGCAATTGAATCGACTGCTCGCTGCGCTCTCCGGGAGCACCGCTTTCGCATCCACCCCGCCGCAGGAGAATCTGCCTGACGATTCTCCGCAACCGGCCGATGCCAGGGCCCTTCTCAAAGAGGTAACAGAGTTTTTTCGCAAGGAATCACTGCTCTCGCGCGACCAATTTCACGAGATCACCAAACGGGTTCGCCGGCCATAAAACCCTCCCCCATAAGGCACCATGGCTAGCAACCCGTTTGGTGGGCTCCGGAGAGGTCAAGAAGAGTTACTCCGGTCACGGTGGCCATGCGTCGTCTGGCCAATCCATCCGTTATCATAAAAGTCTATGGCTAAATATCTGGTGACTGGAGCCGCTGGCTTCATCGGGTCCTCGCTGGTGCGGGCTCTCTTGGATCGGGGCGACGAGGTTCGCGGCATCGATAATTTTGCCACCGGCCGCCGTGAGAACCTTACCGAGGTACTCAGCAGGATCGACTTTCGCCAAATTGACATTCTTGATCTCGACTCCCTGCGCGAGGCCTGCGAAGGCGTCGATTACGTGCTGCATCAGGCCGCGATCCCGTCCGTGCCGAAATCCGTGCTCGACCCGATCGGCAGCAACCGCGCCAATGTCGACGGCACCGTCAACGTTCTAGTAGCGGCACGCGATGCTAAGGTGAAGCGCGTCGTCTATGCCGCATCCTCTTCAGCCTATGGAGATACCCCGACGCTTCCGAAATATGAAGCCATGACTCCCAATCCCATCTCGCCCTACGCCGTCGCGAAGTTGGCCAGCGAGCTTTACATGACTTCGTTCTACCGCTGCTACGGCCTTGAAACCGTCTGCCTGCGCTACTTCAATATTTTCGGACCGCGCCAGGATCCTTCGTCGCAATACTCCGGCGTGCTCGCCAAGTTCAGCATGCAAATGCTCCGTGGAGAACAGCCGACAATTTTTGGTGATGGCCAAACCAGCCGCGATTTCACCTATATCGACAACGCTGTCTCCGCTAATTTGCTGGCCTGCTCTGCCCCCGCCTCAGAGTGTGCCGGACGCGTCTTCAACTGCGCCACCGGCCGCCGTATCACGCTCAATGAGGTCTTCGAGGCCTTGAAACAACTTACCGGCTACACCGGCTCGGTCAAATACGCTCCCGAGCGCCGCGGCGACATCAAGCATTCGCTCGCCGACATCAGCCAGGCAGAAAAGCACCTGCGATACAAGGTCCTGGTGAACTTCGAAGACGGGCTACGCCGGACTGTAGAGTGGTACACCACTCAACGCCAGCCGGTTGGAGCCTGATTTTCGAGTGGAGCCCGCTGGTTTCTTAGGTAGAGCCGCGCATCAGGGTCGCGTTCGAGTATCACGACGGCCGCTGCTGGACTCCTTCCCGCACTTTTTCCGGCATTTTTCCCATGCGTGCGGACTGTGATTCGCACTCGCCCCACGCCGCCAGTTCCTGCAAGTCATACCGGAACGGTCCATAAGCGCTGAACATCGTCTCGTCAAACAACCGCTTCGCGCCGCATCCTAGACATACCTGATAGGAATATCCCTGCACCCCGATCGGCCAGCTCATCTTCTCGTGCCAACATCCGCGAAACGCCGACACCGCCGCTCCTGCCAGTCTGTGTGCCACCGTTGCACCCCACCAGTCCGATTTCTTTGGCCTCGCGAATATCTTCGGCTCGCCTGTGTTGTTCATCCTATTGTTCCATCTCCGAGAGTGCGTCTCTGTAGCTTTCACAGACTAGGATGAATCCAGGCCAAGAGCAAAATCTGAAGGGTCGTACATCGCCGAATCCTGTCCTCGGTGTTCGCCTCTGAACTGTGCGGTCAAGATGTTTTGGGACGACCGAATTGCAGCTACCCCCGGTAGGCCATGTACCAATGGACATTGCGGCCCCTCCCGAAAGACTATTAGGCTGAAAGTTGCGATGCGACAGGCGGACGGAACTGGTTGCGCGGAACCAAGACCGTCAATGAGCCCTCCGCCATGCCCCGCATACGATAAATACTGGCTTCCCGTAATCCGGACAGCATACGCATGAGCGCCACCCCAACCCGAGTTCACTGGGAAACGCCGCCAACGCTCGACCCTGGATCTCCGCTGCTGGAGGGCAACCGCGTCCTCGAATCCATCGCACACCAGGAAGCCCTGCACGCTCTGCTCGCCTTCTCTGAATTCCACGAGCACATACAAGATCGCTGCATCGCTTCCGGATATGCCGCCGCCAGCGACCTGATTGAAACCGAACGCTTCATGCAGGATGAAGTTCTGCAACTGATCTGCGACCGCGCCCAATCGATCACCCAGGCCGATGGGGTTGTGATCGCCCTTGCGCAACAATCCGAGCCGAACCGATCCAATGATGGTTCACCCGATGGCTCGCCCGCCGAAGCTCAGGAGATGCTGTGCCGCGCTGCCGCGGGCAGACTTATCATTCCGCTCGGCATCAGCCTGATCGGCGACTCCGAGTTTCTGCAGGATTGCCTCGAAACCGGCCGCGTTCTGCGCTGCGACAACTGCGACGTGGACAGCCGCGTGGAACTTGACGTGGCCCGCGCCCTGGGAGCGCGCTCTACGGTATTGATTCCTCTGCAGGGCCGCCGCCAGCAGCTCGGCGTGCTACAGGCTTTCTCCAAATCCGTTCACGCCTTCACCGATCATGACGTTCGCTGCTTCGATCTGTTTGCCGAGCTCATCCTCTCCGCGCTCAAACCAGGAGATCAGGATCGCCGCTTTCACTGGCTGTCAGGGGTAGTCAACGAAGTTCTGGGAACCAAGGAAGTCCTGGGAACCAAGCCGGCGGCTACGTATGTTAGCGCAGCTTTGATCGACAACTCGGAAATAGAGATCCCGGAAATAAACATCCCGGTAATTGCCGCCGAAATTGTTACTCCTGAAATCAACTTCGCGGCAGAGACGGGGCATGCCCAGTCTTCCGCCGCGGCGCCGATCCCAACCACAGAATCAGAACTCAAACTGCTCTCGCAAACAGCGGCAATTCCCCCGCCCACGGACGAATTGCCCGGGCCTGTCTTTGCCTTTGCGGACCAGTCACTCAATGAGTTGCAGGAACAGGAAGACGATGCGCCAGACAGCTTCGCGATCGGCCACGCCGATCCAGTTCCCGCGCCGCGACCGCAGCTGCTCTCATTTCCCTACCGCGCGCCCCTCGCTTCCACTTCCCGCCCCGGACTCAACGTAGTCATGGGTCTGATCGCGATCGCTGCTCTGTTTTCCGCCGGAGCCTGGTACGGCATGGAGGTTGGCGGGACAAAAGCGCTCCCCAAAACCGAAGCAAAGAAGGAAGCCACGACCGAAGCCGCCATCGCGCCTGCGGCGACCGCGCCACCCGCGCCTCCTACAAATGTTCCGACGCCCGCGGTCGCCGATAATCTCATGGACCCGGGAAGGGCGGATTCCCCGTCTGCTCCGCTCACCGCCGTCGCCGAAGATAAACTGGCTGCGCTGCCGAAGGTCACCGGTATTCGCCACTGGTCATCGTCGATCGGCAGCACGGTCGTCATCGACATGCAGGACCAGGTCCCCTACGAAGTGCATCGTCTGATGTCGCCCGAGCGCATCTACTTCGATCTGCACGACACCGTTCTTTTGCATGAATTGGATGGCAAAACCATGGACGTCGGCGACGCTTCCCTGACTCGCGTCCGCGTCGCCCAACCCGTCGCCGGAGTCACAAGAATCGTGCTTGACACCAAAGACGGATCGAACTTCTCCGTCAGCATGGAGTCGAACCCGTATCGCCTGGTCGTCGAACTGCGCAATACGGACGCTCACAGTGCCGATCTGCGCGGCAGCAACAACAACCTCGCGGCGACCCACGGTGCTTCGGACCGCTATACTCCGATAACCCCCAAAGCCGTGGCCGCGCTCCCCGAGAAAACTTTGGCCGCAAAAGTCGACCATGCCATCCCCGCTAAGACCGGCAAATTCCGCATCGTGCTCGACGCGGGACACGGCGGTTGGGACCTCGGCACCGTCGGGCGCCAGGGTTTGCTGGAAAAAGATCTCGTTCTCGATGTCACCGAGCGCCTCGGCAAGCTGCTGCAAACGCGTCTTGGCTCTGAAGTAATGTTCACTCGCACCAGCGACACCTATCTTCCGCTCGATCAGCGCGCCGACATCGCCAACCAGGCGCAAGCCGATCTGTTCGTCTCCGTGCACGCCAACTACAGTAACTCGGCCAACGCGCGCGGGGTCGAGACTTATTACACGAACTTGTTTTCCGCTCCCGGATCAAAAGAACTCGCCGCCGAAAAACGCGCAGGCGCGACAAACGACGACGCCATCGCCGCCCACGTCACGCCTGTCTCGCTATCGCCTGCGGGCCTGCATGAAAAAATTCAGGAATCGCAGCGTCTCGCATCGAGCGTCCAGCGTTCTCTCTACGCCACACTCGCCGCCAGCAGTCCGGACATTCGCAACCGCGGCATTAAAGACTCTTCTTTCGCCGTTCTCACCGGAACCACCATGCCCGCCATTCTTACCGAAATTTCTTTCGTCAGCAGTCCCGCAGACGAGCGCAATCTGCAGAGCGCGGCCTACCGCCAGCAGATCGCAGAAGCCCTCTATCAGGGAATCGCGCGCTATGAGCAGTCATCTTCCCGCGCCAAAGTTGCCCAATTGCAAACCGCGCGCCGCTAGCCAACGGACGAAAACCATCGTTCTATAATGAAACTACTTTGGGAGGCCTCATGCCTAGTCTCCGCCCGCTTTTCACAGCGACGATCTTCTTATCGACGATCTTCCTATCAACGACCCTAACCTTGACCTTGCTTGTAACTAGCCACTTAGCCTTTGCTCAGACAAACGCTCAAATCACCCAGCCTCAGACCACCCAATCCAAGGCCCATCATCCCCCGCTCGTCGTTGGTCCCGTCGCTCTCAACTGCATCGATAAACCATGCTCCGCAGCGACCGTCACCGCAAACGCGCGCGGCAGCGGGGTCAACGGTCCTGCCACTGCTCAAACTGGAATGTCCGTCACGATCGACAAAGACAATTGGTGGACCGCTGGAAAGATCGGCGAAGTCGACGGTCTCGATGTGTTTGTCCGCCAGAACGGCCCGCACTCCGACTCCTCAGGAATTCTGATCAACGTCCAGAACCAGGGACACGGCTTCCTCTCCGCGACAGAATTCGCGTCGTCCATCGTCGACCCGGTCCAGAACGTTCTCACCTATGGCATCGACGTCCAGGAAGGCGTTCTCGACCACATCAACGGAGATTACATTGGAGCGGTCTATACCGCGGATTACGGAGCGCTCGGCACTGGAGTTCTCATCCAAAACAGCAGCCCCACCGCCTCCTGGCAATACGCGCTGCAATATGCCAAAAATGGCGACTTACTATTTTCTGTTGATGGGCTGGGTAACATCGCCGGAAACAGTCTCTATCTCGGCGACGTTCAACTTAACGGTGATCCTACTAACGGCTCTGCCGATGTCGGTAATCTGGCCAACGCCTCCGCGACACCCTATATCGACCTGAATGGTTTCGCGACGCAGAACAACGTAAGAATGATAAATGATGCCAACGGACAACTAACCATCAACACCGTCACCGGCGGCAACCTGCAAGTCAACGCCACCGGCGTCTACACCACCGGTAGCTTTCACGTAAATCTATCAACCCCGGCTGGCTCCTCGTCCCCTTGCATCGCCGGACAAATCGGCGCCGACGCAAACTATATCTACGTCTGCGTAGCCACCAATCGCTGGAAACGCTCGGCACTATCGTCNNGCGCTAGCCGACACGCCGCCATACTCTTCCAGCCACTTCAGTTCCTGCTGCACCTTGATCTTTCCATGCCATGGATTCTTATCCAGTGAATGCCCTTCGCCAGGAAAAATCAGCAGTTCGCTGGGAACGTTGAGCCGGTGCAGAGCCCGCTCCATCAGATAACTCTCCAGTACCGGCACCCGGATATCGTCCGCTCCCGCGACCATGAGCGTCGGCGTCCGCACCCTGTCGATCTGGAAAATCGCCGCTTCGCCGCGGCAGCGTTCCGGATTCTGCCATGGCGGACCGCCAAGAATAAATTCGTCGTCCGCAGTCGAGTCGTCGTTGCCCCAGTCGGCGATGTTCTCTACCCCACCGGCGCCGGTCACCGCGGCTTTGAAGCGCGTCGTCTGCGTGATCAGCCAGTTGGTCATGTAACCGCCGTAGCTGTACCCGCCGACGGCCAGGTGATCGCCATTCGCGATTCCGGCTTTGACCAGCGCATCGACGCCCGTCAATATGTCTTTCCCCGGACGCGACAAAAAATCCGGCACAATCTGCAGCGTGAACGCATCGCCGTAACCGGTGGATCCGCGGTAGTTCGGCTCGAACACCAGCCAGCCGGCCGTCGCCGCCAGCCGGTCCCACTGGTACCAGTCGGCCTCGAAACGGTCGCCGTCCGCATCCTGAGGGCCGCCGTGAATGAAAACAAACATCGGCAAATCTTTCGCCTCAAATTTTTCCGGCGGATACATCAGCATGCCTTCGATTTGCGTTCCGTCATCGGAAGTCCAGTGATAAGGTTTGGCTTTCGGAAGATCGCGCTCGGTGAGAAACTTGTTGAAGGCAGTGATCGCACGCGCCTG
>PMSZ01000380.1:0-5080 GCA_003168235.1 Acidobacteriaceae bacterium | reverse complement strand
CGCCGATCCATCCGCCATCGCCGTGTAATGCACCACTTCTCCCTGAAAGCTCGCAAACCAGCGCTCGACCGCGCCGTTGTCGGAGTTCACCCAGTAAAGCCGCGGTTGCGGATCTTCGTACTTCTTGTCGGTCGATCCCAAATCAACGCGGAAGTACAGATGCCGATTGTCGGGAGCCCATTGCAGACTCACTTCTTCCGCTTCGTTGTGCGTTAAGCGAATCGGCGCGACTTCCGCCGTAGTCGCGGTCGTCGTATCGGCAGTCAGGTTGACGAGATAGATTTCGTTGTCGTCCATCTTCTCCTGTCGCTGCGAAACCGAGTTGCTCACAAATGCCAGGCGCTTTCCGTCGCGCGACACGGTTATCTGATCCATGCGCAACGCCAACCGCGCAATCGCGACCGCTCCAGGAGTCACGTTCGCGTCCTTTTCCGCGTCCCCGGCTTCCTTCGCTCCGAGCGCAGCGTGTCGCGAGAGCGCTTCGTCGAGACTCAGCCGGTAGAGCACGTCTCCGCGCTCATCGCCGCGGAAGCGGATCACATCCTTCCACTCCTTCTTGTGGTCGTCCGTCTGCTGCGTCGTCCAAGGCTGACGGGTGGCAAAGTAAATGGCCTTCGAATCGCTGGACCACGCAAAGGAGTGGACTTCTTCATCGCCAGATGTAACGGCTAACGCCTCGCCGCCACTGGGCGAGATCAGAAAGAGCTGAGACACTTCTTTTGTCTTGTCATCTCCCGCATCTGGGTCCTTGGCATCGCCGCTCTTGCGCTCCGAGAGGAACGCGATCCACTGCCCGTCGGGAGACCATTGCGCCGAGCTGTCGTGTCCCGATTGTGTCAACTGGACCAGACTCGCAGACGATGAATTCCCGCCCGCGATCCGGTAAAGCCAGAGCTCCTTGCGGAAGATCTGCTGCTCCCAATCGGCGCGTTCCGTCGCAACAATGACGGAGTTGCCATCCGGCGAAACTGATACTCCATCGAAGCTGACCGAATTGAAGAGGTCGTCGATTGTGAGTTTGGGCTTGGCCGTCTGGGCGTGAGCCGCGATCGAATGCGTGAAGACCGAAGCGCAGGTGACCGCCATTAGCAAGATAAACGGGAATGATCGGAGAGAACGTCTTGGGAGAGAAGGTCGTCGCATAGAGGTCGTTTTAGGGTGTTACCGGTCGGGCAATGCGCAGCGCATCATCCAGGGGCTGAGCGCTGCGTACATTCTGATCTACCACGCGCCAGCCATCGTCGTACCTGCGGAATGCCACCGTCGACTGGTACCGCACGCCGCTGTCGTAAAGGGCTGCGCCCACCGGATTGAGCGAAACCCAGCGCCAGATAAACTCAACGTCGGCAAAGTTGCCGGCCTTGCTGATGCCGGAGATTTCCACGAGTTCGCGGCGCGCGACCTGAATGCCGATCAGCCCTTCATCGGAAAGCGCTTTCGAAATCAGCGGCCGAATCGTATCCACGCCAAGTGGCGAAAGCACGATGTCCCAGCACGGCGGAGGTTCGACTCCCTCTGGACACTTCTGCTCGGTGCCGATGATCCATCCTCGCCGCTGCAGCACCATCGAATCGGGAGAGCTGTAGTCTTTGTTGGAAACGACACCGCTGCGAAGCCAGAACAGTTGCGGCGCCTTGAACGCATCCGAGGCGGAGATCAAATCGGCAGCCAAACGACGCGTGAGGAAATCACGCGGAGAGCACCCGAGCAAACATAACGCGACCACAAACAAGACAGCGCCTCGGAATGTTCTCAGCCTGCACATCAATGATGATTGTCGTGATGAGTGATTATCGCTGCGAGAGGATTTTAACCAATTGCGCCTGCTTGCGGGGTAGAAAAGGGGAGGCCGCGATCTGGCCGTCAAATTTATTCGCCCAGCGGCCGGGGACGGACCCATGGCAGCGAGGGCAATTGCCTTCCGGGGTCAGCTCGTATTCCCGAATGGAATAACCATAACGCCGGATGAGCAGTTCCCCGCACTGATGACAGCGTGTATTTTCAAAATCTCCCACGCGGCCGGGAAGGTTGCCAGCGTAAATGTAGCGCAGTCCGGCTTCGCGACCGATGGCGGCGGCACGCAGTAAGTCTTCCGGGCGCGTGTCGGCGGGCGAAGTCATTTTATAGTCCTGATGAAATGCCGTTACGTGCCAGGGAATGTCGGGCGAAACGCCCGCCAGAAATTCGGTGAGACCTCTCAGTTCGTCGTCGCTGTCGTTGAAGCCGGGAATGAGTAAGGTGACGATCTCCAGCCAAATTCCCATGCGGTGCAGACTGCGGATGGTGTCGAGGATTGGCTGCAGGCGTCCGCCCAGCTCGCGATAGTGGCGATCGTTGAAGCTCTTGAGGTCCACTTTGTAGAGGTCGATCCACGGATGAAGATACTCGAGCACTTGGGGCGTTCCATTGCCGTTCGAAACATACGCGGTCAACAATCCGGCCTGCCGTGAAGCGCGAAAAACCGCAACCGCCCATTCGCTGGTAATCAACGGCTCGTTATAAGTGCTGACCACAACTTTTGCATTTTGGGAAAGCGCGTCTTTCACCAGCAGCTCGGGGTCGGCATGGAGCGGTGGCGATACGGCATTCGGATCGCGCAGCGCCTGCGAAGTGACCCAGTTCTGACAATAGGCGCAGTGCAAATCGCAACCCATCATTCCGAAGCTGTAGGCTAGAGCGCCGGGATAGGAGTGGAAAAATGGCTTCTTTTCGATCGGATCGCACTGCACGCCGGCAACATATCCCCAAGGAACGTAGAGCGTGCCGCCGCGATTGAAGCGGACCTTGCACACGCCGGGCTGCCCGTCGGGAATCGGGCAGCAATGTCCGCAGGCGTAGCAGCGGACGCGATTGCGATCCAGCTTTTCCCAGAGAGCGGGGTCGGCTTCGCGAACGTACGAGTCGGCTGCGAGGATGTCATGCAGCGTGGCCACAACTGTATTCTACGGCTGCGGGATTGCACCCGTCTGGTTTATCCCGACCGTTTGTTCAAGCCTGAATCGGATGGCGAGGCAGAGGAAAACGAGGCTCAGTTCGCGGACTTCATCTGTTGACTATGGGCGTGGATCCACTGTTCGGCCTGCTGGCGCGCGGCAGCGATTTGTGACTGAGTCATTTGCAAAGCGAGCACAGGGAGTCGGGATTTGCTCATCTCGTCGCCCTGCGCGCCGGCGATCGCAGACCAGAAGTAGGCCTGGGAAAAGTCGGTGGGTACTCCCCGTCCCGCAAAATAGTAGGCTCCGAGCGCGCGCTGGGCGGCAACATTACCCTGCTCCGCGGCGCGCTTAAACCATTGCATCGCCTGCGCGTCGTCGCGCGGAACATCCTCCCCGTTATGGAAGCGGACGCCCATCTGCCATTGCGCATCCGCGTCACCGTTGTCAGCGAGTCTTTGCAGATCCGCCAACGACATCGGATACGGATTGGGGACGGTCGCGCGCTCTGAAACTGTCTTGATACTTGCGCGCTGCTGCGAGGCTTGCACCGAACTGGTCCAACGCCTGGCAATCACAGGACCAACCAAATATCCGAGGACGGCAGCTAGCACGGCAACGACTAACCCCAGCAGCGCGCGATACAGCAAGCGAGACGGCGCGGTGGGCGCGGTCTTGATTTCTTGCGCGAAAAGCGGCTCGTCCGCGAGTTCTTCGGGCAGCGGCTTTTCAGAATGAAGATCCTCGCTCGTCTCTTGCCGAATCTCATCTGGTTCGACGATAGCGGGCTGCATCCTCTCTGGACGAATCTCTTCCCGATGAGTATTGGGAATCAGCTCCACAAGGCGGCTCAAAACCGTCTCGTCATCCGACGTGAAAGCGCGCGGACGCGGAGAGAAAATCTCAAGAAGGCCGACTACGCGAAAATCGGAAAAGACGGGAACGGCCATGAGTGAACGGATGCCTAGCGCGCGGCAGACCTCGGGATCCACGCGCGGATCATTTTCGGTATCATCACACGAAACTGGAAGACCGCTGCGAACACATTCACCCGAGAGACCTTGCTTTATATCGACGGGCACTCCGAGCGGGGGCGCCGGTTCACCGGCGCGGGCGCGGCAGATCATCTGGTCACCGGCGAAAAGCGCCAGCGCCGCACCGCCAACCCCGGTGAGGGTGGTGGCACGCTCGGTAATGAGCTGCAGAACGGCTTCGGTATCGTCACCGAGTTCTCCCGCTTCAGCACGGACTGCTTCCAACGAAGGGTGGATTTCGCTGCCCTCAGAGATTGGGATAACGATCGCGGGTTCGTTAGCCGGTACACTAGCCGGTACGTTCGCCGGTAACTCGGCCGACGGGTCAGCAAGCACCACCTCCGGCGATTTCTGTCGCTGGAGAAACGCGAGTTGCTCATTCCGGGCCGCGTGGTTCGAACAGCCGATTAGCAGATTGACGAAAAGCCACTCTTTCAAAATCTGCCGGGAATTTTCGGGAAGCGCCGAAAATCGGATACCTCCGCGCCCGAGGTCGTCGCTCCAGATCACTTTGCCGCTGCTATGAATGTAGGTTTTCGTTTCTGGCAGATCGAGGCACAGCGTCACGGCCCGGTTCACTTCCAGGCGTTCACTGGTTTGGATGGCGAAACCCTCTTCGTGCAGATCGAGCAACTCGCTCAGATCCACCACCATGCCGCTCTGAGGACCGGTGAAGCTGGCATATACCGGAGTGTGCAGTTTCTGACGAATACAGCGGCGGCGCTCACTTTGGGGAGCGCGTGCTACCGGATCCCGTGACCGAGGCATGCTCCGATCCATGATTGTTCAGGTCCGCAATCGACTCCATATTAACTCATCACTTACGGGAAGGGTGCAATATCAAGCGGCTGAGACCATGCCGGGGTTTAGAGGCTTGCAGCCAGCGGAGGCCGATCGCTTTGCCCGAGGGGCACAAGAATTTCGGGCATCGTCAGCACCCGATCCAGAGCGTCAGCGAGAGTCGTCGGAAATTCAGAGGTCAGGAGATTGACATCCAATTGCAGGTCGCGCTGGCTGTAGATGCGGCTGACGATCATGGTTCCGCGACGGCGGTTCGATGTGGTCACAAGATCGAGCGTCAGCTTCCACGAAGGCTGCATCGAGATGGCGGCC
>PMSZ01000518.1 GCA_003168235.1 Acidobacteriaceae bacterium | reverse complement strand
GGCCAGCCGCCGCCGGGGTTGCCGACGCGGCGGTATTCCACATTGAAGGTGGCAATGCCTGCCGTTCGTAACGCGGCGCAGAGGTGTCCGGCGTGCGTGAGATCATACTTCGCGCGCCAAAAGCCGCCGTGGATATTCAGGAGCGCCGGGGACGGAGACTTGGCGCGGGGCAGCCGCACTTCCAGAAACTGGTTGGGATCGGCGCCATAGGCGACGCGCTCATCAGGCTGGGGCTGCGACTGGCTGAGGATGTCTTGAGAGGACAGATCTGAGGACACGAGCGGCGCTCCCGCGCGATAGGTTAGCTCTCTTTCAGCTTCAACTTAGACTTATTTTCTTCAATAAAAGCCTGAAGGTCAGGAACGGCATTGAGCAGCTTCGTCCACTGCTCGTAGTAGAGGGTCACCGGGAAACGCCCCAGGCCGTAGACGCTGACGCCGCCTTTTTCACTGACGCGGAACTCCATCGCGCCGCTTCGTTTCTTGGTTTCGACCTGCTTTTCAAGATCGGCCAGGCGAGCTTTCAGTTCTTCGTAACTTGGTTCTGTCATGAATGCACCCTCCGGGAATGTGATGTTTCTATCATAAGGTGGATAGAGAGATTCCGTCGAACTGGATGCTCGTAGTGCATCACTTCTCGTTCTTGATTACGACGCCACCCTTCATGACGAACTTCGCATGTACGAGCGAAGTCACGTCTTTAAGCGGGTCGCCGGGGACGGCGATGATGTCGGCGAGTTTGCCAACTTCGAGCGTGCCGATCCGGTCCTTCCATCCCAACAGCTCAGCGGCATTGCTGGTCGCCGCGTGAACGATTTCCATAGGAGTCATCCCCTCGGCGGCATAGGCCATGAGAACGTCGAGGCTGGCCTGGCCGCGGTTCTGATGTGGCATGGTCAGATACATGTCGGAGCCGGCCGCAATGGGGACGCCGAATTTGAGTGCGCGCTGCAAGCGGTCGCGGTTGCCGACCACGTAGGCCTTGATCCACCTATTCTGCTGCTGGAGTTCTTCGGGCGTCGGCTGGCGGGTGCCGAAGGTCATGTCGAGATATTCCTGTTCGGTGCCGTCAGTGGGGACAAGGAAGATGTGTTTCTCAGCCATCATTTTCAGGGTATCGTCGTAAACCTGATATCCGTGCTCGACGGAATCGACGCCGGCTTCGACGGCGACGCGGACCGCTTTTTCATCGGTGGCGTGGGCGGCTACTTTGACTCCGCTGGTGTGGGCCTGCACGACGACAGCTTTCATCTCATCGAGCGTGACGTCGGCTGGATTGCCGTTGACGATCACCTTGATGCAATCGGCTCCGTTGTAGAGGGCCTGGCGCACCGCCTGGCGCGCGCTTTCAGGGCCGTTGAGGATAACATATTCCTGCTCAATGATCGATTGCGCTTCGGGAATGAGGCGTCCAAACTGGCCGCCGGGAGCGGCAAGGGCGCGCGTGGCCGCGATGATATGGGGACCGGGCAGCCATCCGCGATTGATGGCGTCGCGTAAGGCGACGTCTCCATTGACGCCGGAGTTGCCGACGTCGCGGACGGTGGTGATTCCGGCTTCAAGATCTTCGCGCGCCAGCTTGGCACCGAGCAGGGCGCGCTCAGCTGTGCTCTGAGTGGCGACGATTCTGAGCATCTCGACATCCTGCAGGCTGATATTCGTGCCATCCATTTCGCTCAGCAGGTGAGTGTGGGCGTCGATCAGGCCGGGCAGCAGCGTCGCATCGCCCAGGTCGAGGACTGTGGCTCCGGGCGGAATGGCCAGGTGCGAGCCGACGGCTGTAATCTTGCCCGCCTCGACGATGATGACCGCGTCGTTGATGACTGAACTTTGGACGGTTGAATCCGGCCGGCCGTCTTGCCGGCCGTCAATGAGCCGGGCGGCGCGAATGGCGATTGGCTGGGATGGGCCGGAACCTTTCTGATTTTGGGCAATAAGGCAGGAGGCGGTCAGGCAGAACAAAACAAGGCAAATGCGCTTAACCATGATGCGGAATTTTACTCCTACTGTTCTCCCCTCTTTAGTGCAAAACTCTTCACAGGAGCGAGTTCCATCTGGTCTGTCCCCCGCCAACCCCCTTATGTGACAACCTGTTGCGGTACTTTGGTTAGGGGTAAACGGCAGCCGGAATGCTAAAATAGGGTATCCAGACTGGATCGAAATGGAGACTAAGAATGGTGAAAAAGAAGAAGTCGTTTCTTGAAAGCATACCGATGCTGGTGTTGCTAGGGCTGCTGGCTGGGGCTGTGGGTGGATTGGGAGTTGGCCTGATCCAACTGAGGGCTTTGAACTCGGCCGCTAGCACTGCGGCCGGCAAGTAAATTTCAGGCCTATTTCAGATAGGCCCGCACCAGACCGATCAGATCTTCGGTCAGTTCTTCAGGGGATTCTGGTCCCCGATCAGGATGAGTGATGTGCAGGCGGATGTGATCTTCCAGGATCTCCGCCATCAGGCTGTTGACGCCGCCGCGAATGGCCGCCAGCAGCATTAGTATATCGGCGCACTCGTCGCCCTCATTCACCGCACGCTCGACCGCCGTCAGCTGCCCGCTCATGCGCTTGATGCGGGAAAGCAGCTTCTGCTTTTCTTTCGGGATTGGCACCGGGTTGTTTTTCATAAGGCCATAGACCTCATCTGCGTTTTTCTCTTGACACATACCATAGGGGGGTATGATATAACAAATCCAGTTCAGAAGCCAGCCGTTTTAGCCGTTGCTCACGGATCCGGGGAACGCCAAACTTGTCTGCTAATTTGCCCCGTGCGAATGTATTAACTACGGTTAATCCTTCGGGACATGCTTGCATTGCATTAACAATAGCGGATCAAGCGACAAAGCAGAGCGGCTGCCGGACGCAGTCTCTGGAGCTAGCTGAGATTCAAATGGCGCGGCTGTAACTTTCTATTAACCGATTGTGGGCATACTGGCAGACTACCGTTTCCGGCGCGAGCACAGCCGGGAGACTGGGAAGGACTGCCCAGACACCAGGCGGGCTGGTTTGTTTTCATGATGCGAGAAAGGAAATTTATTCTTAGCCGCTTTACCGTGAGACGGCGCGACCGCGGAGTCCATGTGGCCCTCGCAGCCTTTATGCTGGCCGTTATCGCTGTGGTGGGATTGAGCGCTCCTTCGTGTTGGGCGCAAGAGCCACCTGGCTCGGCATCCACCCAGCCAGCGCCTGCCGCTGCCCCTGACGCGGACAATGCGCCCAGCTCAGAGAGCGGTGCCGACCCTGATCCGGAATCGATGCTGCCGCATTTCAAGAGCACGCGGTTCTGGCTTTCAGGGCAGGCAAATTTTATTTTCCAGGCACATCCCGATTTTCACGCCGACTACAGCGGTCCCCACAGCTTGAGTCCCGATTATCAGAAGGCCACTTCGCGCGTGATGACGCTCTATACGGGCGCGCGGATCAACGATTCGACCGAACTTCTGGTAGATATCGAAGAGGCTGGCGGTGCGGCACTCAGCCAGGGGTTTGGACTCGCGGGGAACACGGACCTCGACATCGTGCGCAATCCGCTGTTGAGCAAAGAGCCGTATCTGGGACGCGGGATGATCCACAAAGTGTTTGCGCTGAGCAAGGACAAAGTCGAGAACCAGCGAAGTTTTCTCTCGCTGTTCGACGAACTGCCACGGCGGCGCCTGGAAATTCGGTTTGGC
>PMSZ01000132.1:161-2947 GCA_003168235.1 Acidobacteriaceae bacterium | reverse complement strand
GTTACCGCCGTGAAAGGGCGATGTCCTAGGCCAGGCTAGACGACGGGGACGTTTACGGTGAGATGATTGCCGGCGACGGAACTCCTTATAGTAACAAAGCACTTTTGCCGCGTCAAAACTGGCCTGCACAATTCGTGCGATCAATTCCGCGTATCGTGCGACCCAGTCGTCCTCTCAATCTCGCCGCGAATTCGTCATCCAACCGAACTGCCAGCGATTTAGAATACCCGCATGGCCGATTCGCTTTATTTGAGTCTGTGGTTTCCCAGTTTCGATGGGCCCGAGATTTTGACCCGAACGGTGAGCGTGTTGCGCCAACTTCCATTTTCCGCGACGCGGGACGGAGTGAATTACGTTGCCGTTCAGCCGGTGTCGTGGAGCGAGCCGACCATCTTCGAACAGCGCTTTCGTCCGGGGGTTTCCCCGGAAATAGCCGTGGCCGGAGTCGCGGAATTTCTGCACGACGACTACGCTTACGTTTTCGAGGCTTATTGGGATTTGTGGACTCCTCCGGATAACGCGGAGAACTGGGTGCTCGAGCCGGCGCTGGTGCGGCTGACCGCGCACGGCGCTGAATTTGAAGAGGGGGCGGCGGAACAGATCGGGCACATCCAGATCGATTTCGGGTTGGACACGTGGTTTCTTCACGAAGAAGTCGAGTTGACCGGCGCGGCCGAGCGCAACATTCGCAGCAACGTTCAGAAACTCGTGGAGTTTACCGCCAACGTCGAAAAAAATGCGGGAGCGACGGGACGGTTACTGTGGTCGGAGTCGGAAGAGAACCTGGCGCAAAAACTGATTAATCGTTTGCAGCGAGTTCAGTAAGGCGGGTGGCGACGGGGCTCGCCCGCCACCACACTTTCTCTATTTTTATTTCGTCCGTCCAGCATCAATCTGCAGTTTTTCACTGGCTGCCGCCTGCGCCGCAGCCAGCCGCGCCGTCAGCACACGGAACGGCGAACACGAAACATAGTTCAAGCCTGTCTGGTAGCAGAACTCGACCGACGAGGGCTCGCCGCCGTGCTCGCCGCAGATCCCCACCTTCAGGTTCGGACGCGATTTGCGTCCGCGCTCAGTCGCCATCTTGACCAATTGACCGACGCCTTCGCGATCCAGAACGGCGAACGGGTCCTGTTTGATGATTCCATCCGCGAGGTACGTAGGCAAAATCTTGTTAACGTCATCGCGCGAAAAGCCCCAAGTGGTCTGCGTAAGATCGTTGGTGCCAAAGGAAAAGAACTCCGCTTCTTTGGCAATTTCGTCGGCAATCAGCGCGGCGCGCGGCAACTCGATCATCACCCCAACCATGTATTCGATCTTCCGTCCTTTTTCCGCAAACACTTCTTTGGCTACGCGGTTCACGATCGCCGCCTGGTTTGCCATTTCATTCACCGTGGCAATCAGCGGAATCATCACTTCGGGATAAACTTTGACGCCATCTTTCGCCACCGCGACCGCTGCCTCGAAAATGGCGCGCGCCTGCATTTCGGTAATCTCGGGATACGTGATACCGAGCCGGCAGCCGCGATGCCCAAGCATGGGATTGAACTCGTGCAACTCCTCCACCCTTTTTAGCAGTGTCGGCAGAAGCTTTTTCAAGTCCCCGACCGCCTTGGCTCCGTAATCGCGGTACTTGGAGACGAGCGATTTTTTCTCCTTCGCGTCCGCGTACTGAAAGGTTGCGATATCGACCATCAGTTCTTCGCGACGCGGCAGAAATTCGTGCAGCGGCGGATCGAGCGTGCGGATGGTTACCGGAAATCCATCCATCGCGCGGAAAACGCCGTCAAAATCTTTGCGCTGCATGGGCAGGAGTTTCTTGAGCGCGGTGCGGCGATCTTTCTCGTTATCGGCGAGAATCATGGCCCGCATGTGCGGAATTTTCTCTTCACCGAAGAACATGTGCTCAGTGCGGCAAAGGCCGATTCCTTCGGCGCCAAAAGCCCGGGCCTGGACCGCATCGCGGGGAATGTCCGCATTGGCCCGGACTTTCATGGTGCGATAGGGGTCAGCCCAGTCCATGAATTTCTGCAACTCGGGATCGTCGGGCGACGGATCGAGCGTATCCAGCTTGCCCTTGATCACACGTCCGGTGGTGCCATCGAGCGAAATCCAATCGCCGGCCTTGAAGGTCTGGCCTTTGACGCGCATCTCGCCGGCTTTTTCGTTGACTTCAATGTCGCCGGCTCCCGCGACGCAGCATTTGCCCATGCCGCGCGTCACAACCGCGGCGTGGCTCGTCATTCCGCCACGCGAAGTCAAAATGCCTTTCGCCACTTCCATGCCGTGAATATCTTCCGGGGTAGTCTCGGCGCGCACCAGAATCACAGGGTTCTTCGCACCATGTCCGGCTTTTTCGACGGCAGCGTCAGCCGTAAACACGATCTGCCCCACCGCTGCGCCCGGCGAAGCCGGAAGTCCCGTAGCCAGCACTTCGACCTTCACACTCTTTTCATCCAGCCGCGGCACGAGAAAGTCGTAAAGCTGATTCGGCTCCACGCGGAAAATGGCTTCTTCTTTGGTGATCAAACCCTCTTCCACCATCTGGATCGCCACTCTTACAGCGGCCAGCCCGGTACGTTTGCCATTGCGCGTTTGCAGCATGTAGAGTTTGCCGTCTTGAATGGTGAACTCGAAATCCTGCATGTCGCGATAGTGATTCTCCAGGCGGGTGGTGATTTCGCGGAGCTGGTTGTAGACATCGGGCATGACCTTTTGCAGCTCAAGAATCGGGACCGGAGTGCGAACTCCAGAAACAACATCTTCGCCCTGCGCGTTCATCAGAA
>PMSZ01000132.1:0-120 GCA_003168235.1 Acidobacteriaceae bacterium | reverse complement strand
TGTTGTTGATGCGGCGATAATGCTTGGCGCGATCGTTTTGCCAGGAGCGGAACACCGCGTCACGCGCCATGACCAGCTGCTCGTGGGGATCTTGCGGGAAGTCGCGCTTGGCGTGCTTCT
>PMSZ01000254.1 GCA_003168235.1 Acidobacteriaceae bacterium | reverse complement strand
AGGGTATAAGGCAGTGAAGTTCGGATTTTTACTGTTTCTCTGAATGGAGCCAACATGTTATCTACGCCGATCCAGAGTCCAACGCCATGAAAGCTGGAGAGGAATGTTCCCACTCTGAGCGCTAAGTTCGCGGTGGAGACTGCCAATCTCGCTGCCGTCGAGCCGCAAGAGTTCGCGACTGTCCAGCGTGCTTGGACGTTCCGCTGTACTGTTTAACAACCCAACAACCTGAGCTACCGCATCTAGCCAAAATAATTGTTCAGAAGTGTGCAGTGTGGACCATCGCTTAGGAGCCTATGCTGTATCTATTGAGGATAAGCACATCACAGTGAAGGCGCCGTTGTGGCCCTTCAGCCTAAGCATGCTTCTTGTTCGCTTGATCGTGCTTTTCTTGTTCCGGTTGCGGACTCTTGGGCTGTCCGGTCCGCACCTGTTGCTTCTCTTGTACGGGCTGATTCGGTTGGTTCCCGGATTTCTGCTCCTGACCTGGCTTCTGCGAATCGGTATGCTGTGGATCGTGACTTCGATCTGACATTTTTATTTTCCTTTCGAGTGTTCTATCGTTAGAAAGTAGTTGCTATCGTGTTAACGCTGACTCGGACGTTTTCAAACGTGAGAGCAGCGCCGGGATCGATGCGAAGTGGGCGGGGCGCGTGACAAGCCGATGCTGTGCGCCATGCCGTCACTTTGCCATTTTGAGCGACACTACGCGTATTTCATTCTTGTCCGCATCAACATTTGCGGTCAAGATGACGTGGTGTCCCTCGTGTCCTTTTACTGCATCTGGGTTTATGATGGTCCAGCTCTTGCTGTCGCTTTCGCTGACAAATGTCTTGCCAGTCTCGCTAATTGTGCCCGTGACCTGTACTTCGTTCTTGGAGTCCTCAGCCTTCATATTGTCATGGTTCGTGGTGTCCTGTGCTGAAGCTACTCCGAGAGTCAGCAGGGCAACCGCGAAACAGATTGTTACCAATAATGTTTTCATGTGGTCTCCTTAGAATTCGCAAGACCAAGCTATCAATCGTGCCATTGGGGGTCTGTTCACAATTGGACAGTTTGGAATTCTGCTTCCAAAGCTCATTTGCTATTGGTGACGCAGGGGGGCTAAGGTCGCCGTGACGCTGGCATTTATTGGCGCCCGGCCTTTTTTTGAAGCGGCCTTCGCCATAGCCCGACTGGCAAATTCCTGCGCTTTGAGGGCGACGTGCCCGCGTCTTTGTTGGACCGCAACTGAGGCCAGCTAATCCCTCAAGAGATCCGAACCTTAGGTAACAAAATGAACACCGGCGGCCTCTCCCGAGGTCCGCTGTAACGATTGATTCAACCGTTTTCGCGCTCGCATGGACGTTTCGGCCCTCACGACAAACTGGCATCCCTTCTTTCACCAGCGGCGAATGGTGGAATTGGGCATGCCAAGGAGGACGCAAAGCCGCCAATCGAGCGCCTTGGATTGGCGCACCGTCCTCTTTCGTAACTATGGTGACGATTCCAGCAGGAGTACGGTCAAATTTGGCAGCCGGGCATCATAAGAGCTTCAGCAATTCGGACGACCGTTTTCTTTTTTTCATAAGTCTGACACTGTCTAACTCGGTTCCTTGTGGAGCCTCGCTCAACAGTTCATGCGAGTCGAGCCGCCGCGCAAACATCGCAGTTGGCCATCGGAGGTGCGCGGCCTCATTTCCCTTTGGTTCATCCGAATACAACTCAACTCCGTTGTCATCGGGATCACGCAGGTAGAAGGTCGTAGCCTGGCAGGGAATCCTGCTAGGCTGCGGCGCACTGAGCCGTCAAGCTACGCACGGCTTCGGCGAGTTGCCGATCCGCCTCGTCAGCAATAATCGCCACGTCCAAGAGCAGTTGATTCTGATCCAGTTCGAGCCAATGAAGACGTAACATGCCGAACGTGCTAACCTCGAATATCCGCGACTCCTCAACCAGCATAGCGGCAGAGTAGCCCTGCTCGAACCGTACTCTACCGTGTGCGGCCGCGGCGATGAGGGAAGCGGGCGGCTCGTCGCCTCTATCGTGTCGCAGGCGGCAAAGCACGTCGGCGAACAGCCCATACAGATGGGTCATGCGGTCCACATCGTTAAGTGGAAGGTCGGTCAGTTGCTTAACC
Organism: Acidobacteriaceae bacterium; assembly: GCA_003168235.1. GTDB lineage: Bacteria > Acidobacteriota > Terriglobia > Terriglobales > Acidobacteriaceae > Acidiflorens. The sequence continues at coordinate 10,299 of PMSZ01000254.1, read as the reverse complement.
AATTTCACACGCGTCAACCATTCTTTGATCGTAAAAGTGACTTCCCGCTCCAATATTGCCGCTACACTCTCTCCTATCTTCAATTGTGTTTTCTGCTGCATTTTAGTGCCTCCAATCTTTCACTGTATTCTCGAAGTTTGCGCTGCACAAAGCTGATCAAAACAGATCGTCCGCGTGTTTCTGGTGCATCGCGAGAAACAGGGCACTCGGCACGTGACTTAGGTGTAAATGACTTGCCGCGACGCGCCGCGCCTGAGCAAGAAAACTCTTGTTAACTTACAGATAGGTCGACAACCTGACCCTTGATGAATTCTGCGTCTGTCAGTTTGACCACGGGACGGAACGGTTTTGAGTTTCGCCAACGCCGCCGCTCTAAGGCGACTAGCCCCAGCAAACAACTTCCGTACTTGCTTTCCTCCAGTTCACTGCGGATTATCGCAAGGTCTTTGGCGAGTGACCAGATTGCGAATCGACACCGTTCATAGCCTAAAATGATCGAGTTATCGCATCAACGCGGCTTTTCGCCAAGAAAACTTTTAACCTAACGCAACGTTTTCGGCAGATTCTAGGTTTCACTTTGCTGTGGCATAATGAAGGTCGGCCCCGATCATTTCGCCGGTTGCGCCGAGGGCGCGATTTCAGGAGGAATCCTCCAGGCGTCTCTAGCGACCCAGGCTGGGGTGAGATGATGCTCACCCTTGAAACGAGTAAAGATCAACCTGGAACCGTTAACGCTTCTGCGTGATGCTCCTCGGACGGTTCCGGTCACGATGACTTTTAGGAATGACGCTTGGCGGCTTTCATCTTCCTCAGCGACAGATCCAAAGCAACAGATCCAAGCCGGTACCGGTACTGCACATAGTGGAAGGCTACCGGCTTATATGTTGTGTCCTTAGGGTTGGAAATGCGATCCCCTCTAGCACATCGCTATTCGCAATAACAGCCGCAGTCACGGACAGCTCCCCGCGACCTTGGTCATCTTTGTTGAGCACTGGATCCCTGCTACGATGGAAACAACGGAGGGCACATGACAATCGAAATGAAACCGCCTGAAGTCAGGCCGACGTTTCTTTCCTATGCAGATGCAACGTGGCGAGACGTGAACAACGTGGAACACACCCGCTATGTAGTTCACGCAATGAAGCCAGGTCCGGGATTCGAGATCATTGACACCAGCAATTACTCCGACTGGAGCGTGGTGTCCAACTTCGCGACCGAAGCAGATGCGTTGGAACGAATGCATACAAACAGTGCCGAAATCCAGCGCTGGCGCAGGTCGGTTTGAGAGGAGTGCTATTGGCGCGATGGGTTGTCCGTTCGAGATTGCTGACGCCGTTGGCATCCTTTTGATTACAGCGGTTATGATGGACTGATCAAACCGAAGCAGCGATGTCCCGTCAGTTTGCAATTGGAGGGACTTACTCGATAGAACCCAACAACAAAAGTTCGGAAGCTGAGGTGTCAAGAGTTCCACTTGTTCCAGCAACTCCTCGCTTCCGAATGATTTAGGCCGGCCATGTAGAAAACCGACGGGGCGCTCTTTGGAAGCCGGTACCTCCGTCGGCACTCTGCGAGAGCGATTCGCGCAAGTTCATGGCTCCTGCCCTTCGCTCGCAACTCGTGCTCGTCGAAAACCTCTTGCGCTCGACATTGTCCGCGTCCCAAGAAATCGCTCCGCTGACCCTCATGTGCTACTGAGAACACTTGTAGAGGTGATTCTCGCGCCCCGCACGGCCCATTGGATCGAAGGTTCAATTACCGAAGCCCGTGAACATGGGGAATCTTTTCGCCTCTGCTCCGGGGTGCGATCTTCCGGATGGAGGATTCGAATGGAGAACCCGAAGATACTGATCGTCGACGACGATCCTAACCTGAGACATGGACTGAGAACGCGTTTGCGGGCCAATCACTATGACACGGTGCAGGCCTCGGATGGCTATTCTGCGATTGCAATGGCGCAAAAAGAGCGACCCGCTCTTATTATTCTCGACCTCGGCCTGCCGGCTGGAGACGGTTTTGTTGTTCTAAAGCGATTGCAGGACAGCGACACTCTGTCGAATATCCCGGTGATTGTGCTTACCGCGCGTCATGCCGACTCTAACGAACAGCAAGCACTGCAAGCGGGAGCAACCGCTTTCTTCCAGAAGCCTGCGGACAACCGTGAGCTAATGGCTATGATTCGCGCAACCCTGCCGAATGCGTGGCCAGTTACAGCACTGCCGTCGTAAACAAGAATAGGGCTTCCCGTCAGCTCACCTCGAGTGTCGGGAGACACTGAAGCGATTCCGACCCCATCCGCTCTCCTTGTAGGTTTATGACTGCCAAGTAAAGCAAGAGGCGACCATGCGAGCAACGCTGGATTGCGTCCAGAGAAAATGGTTTTCGCGGGAGTCGTGATGTTTCGTAATCTCGTGCCAGGCCGCGAGGCAAACCAAGCCTCCCTCCTGCTTTCCAGGGTTGTGGAGCTCACGGCTGATAGTGTAATACTCACCGATACGCAAGGCGTCATCCAGTTCGTGAATCCAGCCTTTGAAGCGACCTCCGTTTTCGGACGAGAGGAAGCCGTGGGCAGGACCCCGAGAATTCTGAAGTCGGGCCTACACGATGCGGAGTTCTACCGGCAGATGTGGACGCGGTTTGCTCAGGGTCTCTCTTTTAAGGGGATGGTCATCAACCGCAAGAAGACCGGTGAACTTTACTGGGCCCAACAAACCATCACGTCAATGCGGGATAAATCCGGACACCTGAACCACTTTGTCTCGGTGTCTCAGGACATTACCGAACTAAGGAAAAAGCGGGAGCAGGAATTCCAATTGCAACTGGCTCACGATGGTCAGGAGCGCTTCTATGCGGCTCCTCCCGTGGTACCTGGTTTTGATATCGGCGCGTCCGCTCATCCCGCCGACGAAACTGGAGGTGACTACTTCGACTTCATCTCCATGGCCGATGGTACTCTTGTGATTGCCGTGGCCGACGCCAAAGGTCATGGCTTCAGCTCCGCACTAGTCATGGCACTCACTCGGGCGTACGTGCGCAGCTTTGCCGCCATGCAGTTGGAGTTGGATGAAATGCTAGCTCACATCAACCGGATGCTGCTAAAGGATCTCGAACACGGACATTTTGTGACCCTCTTTCTGGCGCGCTTGAATTCAAGCCATCGGACCCTGTCATATGCCAGCGCCGGCCACATCCCGGGTCTCGTATTCTTCGAAACTGGGGAAGTAAAATGCACTCTGGATAGCACCGGGCCACTGCTCGGCCTTTTTCTAGGGAGCAAGTTTTCGCTGCAGCAGCCAATTAGCATTGACCCGGGAGAGATCGCGGTGTTCCTAACCGATGGAGTCGCGGAGTCTACCGCGCCACACGGTCACGAATTCGGCACCGAACGTGCGCTTGATCAGATTCGGACTCTCAGCCAGGGTTCGGCGTCGAATATCGCGGATGGTATCTACTATGTGACTCGGGAGTTCGTGCAAGACGATCTCCAGAATGACGATATCACATCGGTTGTCATCAAAGCTGATCGAGCTAAGTAATCCAGCCTCCGCAAGAAGCGACGGCCCACAACCCACGCGTTCACGACACTTCTTGCTAAATAGGCAACGTTCCTGCAATTCATGTAGGCGTAATTATCTCTTAGGCAGAAGCGCTCCTGGCCAAGAGTCCAGACCTGTCCCTTTTTGCACATATAGTATGCTTTGTCGGGTGATATGAGTGTTGTAGGGGAGCAACGTGCCGTCGTTTGACAAACTCATCATCTACGGCGAAACAAATTCCGAAGCCTTAGTCCAAAGTTTCCTGGAGCGCACTGGAATTACTCTGCTCAGTGAGTGGGATATGTTGGCTTTTGTTTATCGTCACGGACCGACCCTTACCACGACCGGACAGATCGCACGACTTATCGGCTATGAGAGCACCGTAGTTGCGGCGGCGCTGGATCGGCTGGAGAGCCAAGAGTTCATCGAACGTGTGGGGCCTGCTGGGGAAACACGGCTTCACAGAATGGTAGTCTCGGCGAATGTTGAGCAGCGCTGGATTCGGCACTTCGTCAGTCTGTCGGAGACTCGTGCCGGTCGACTATTGTTGACAAGATTATTGGTGCCCATCCGATTGGAATCGCACGGAGAGGATCAAGCGCCTAAATCTGCGAAGTGAAGGGACTGTTTATGTCTGAAGACGGTTTGATTAGGACAGGAATTGAGGGCCTCGACTCTATTCTGCTGGGCGGGATTCCGAGGGGTAATGTGATCCTGGTGCAGGGCGTCACTGGAAGCGGGAAAACTCTGATGGGATTGGAGTTTATCTATCGCGGTATTTCCTTATATGACGAGCCCGGACTAGTCGTTGTGTTTGAGACTAGCCCGGACAAGATTATCCGCGACGCGGCCGGGTTCGGCTGGGATCTGCAGAAAATGCAGGAACAGAAGAAACTGCAAATCATCTTTACCAGTCCTCAAGTGTTAGAACAGGAATTGCGTTCGCCGACCAGCCTGTTGCTCGAAACAGCCGGCGAGATGGGCGCACAGAGGATCTTCATAGACGGAGTTGGATTGTTAGATCCTGCCTTGGGCGCGACCAACTCCCCACGCGGCGCGTACCGCGATTTGTTGCAGCAATTGATTGAGTCGCTGAACAGGGAGAATCTGACCACCGTCCTTTCGCTCGAGCGTGGCAACGATCCTTACGCCATAGCTAATGTGGAAGTGACCGATTTTCTTGCCGATACAGTTATCCAGTTAAACCGCGAACCAAATGGGCGGCGGGTTCGCCGCTCTCTGGAAGTCTTAAAAAGTCGGGGCCAGGACTATGAGGCGGGAGAGCACACTCTTCACATCACGGCGGGTCAAGGTTTGGAAATCTTCCGGCGGGTTCAGGCGCCTTCCCGACTCAATCTGAGGCAGCAGCCCACGTCCAGCGCCAAGCGGTCTGTCATTGGAGTTGAGGCTGTTGACACTCTCATCGGCGGTGGCATATTTGATGGGTCCACCACCATGGTGGTCGGAGTTTCAGGGGTGGGAAAAACCGTGCTGGGTACGCAAATTCTGAGGGAGGGCGCGCTGAAACAAGGAACGAGGGGATTGCTCGTATCCCTGGATGAGCATCCAGCACAAATCGTCCGTAATGCCCAGACTCTAGGGTTGAACCTGGAAGAGCAGATCGCCGACGGAACTATCCAGATCATGTTCGAGAGTCCCCAAGAGCTAGATATTGATGCGCACTATGCGCGGATTATCCAACTCATCGACGCGCAAGACGTGCAGCGGATGGTGATTGATGGGATGACAAGTTATAGCACCGCCATCGGAGAAACGGGCGTCTACCGGGATTTCTTCCACGCTATCGTGGCCTACTCTAAACAGCGCTTGATGACGACGTTCTTCAATTATGAGAATCCAGAATTCCTCGGAATCTCGTCTTATATGCCAGATTTTCCGGTCAGCTCCATCGTGGATAACCTCATCCTCATGAGCCTGGTGGAAATCAACAATTCGCTTCACCGTTGCATGTCGGTAGTTAAGTCGCGGGGGAGTAAACATTCATTCGACACCCGCGAGTTCGAGATCGGACAAGGAGGAATTTCTCTCGTGCCGCTAAAACGGTGCGTGGTCCAAGCTGCGCCGCTTCAGAGCTACTCGAGCCTTTTGAGCCGGGCCCCCACAAGGTCACCTCTTCTGGGGAAAACGAATGGCGCGGCCGCAGTGCAGGACAAGGAATGATTGCAGATCGGCCTGGACGAACTGACTCACCTGAATATTTCCCCCCGCTGATCCCGATATCTCTCCCCCCGGGCGGGGGCTCTGCAGATGAAGGCGGTACTGTGGAGCTGTCATCAAGCTTGCGAGCCGATTTGCTCGACCTGGACGCTTGGGCCGAAATCTTGACGACTTACGGTCGAACCATGAAAATCGCTGTCGCACTTACCGATGTGGACGGACATGTATTGGGGAAGTGTCACAATGCCCAGCCGCTCTGGACTCTGGTTCATAACGCCGCACGCAATTGGACTGGGTGTCCCTTCTGTATAAGCACGGGTTTGCCCTGTACCGCAGTTGCTCAGGCACTCAGAACGAGCCGAGTCGCAATGGCGCATGACCGCGCCGGTCTGACTCATCTTGCAGTCCCGCTCTTGTTGGGCAAGCAACATTTAGGGGCCATTATCGCAGGACAAGTGTTCACCCGATATCCCGATCCGCTACAGTTGCAGCGCGTGGCAAAGGGGTCTGGTATTTCGGCGCAGCAACTTTGGAATGTTGCGAGGAAGCAGTGTCCAGTTAGCATCTCGAGCCTTCAGGCATCTGCCGATTTGCTTCTCGTACTGGGCCAAGCATTTCTCCGGCAACGCTATAGCGCGATTCTTGAGGGAAAGTTGGCGCAGGCGAACGGACATTTCCGCTCACTTGTCGACGGTCTTAGGGATCATGCACTTTTTACCGTCGATGCAACCGGGAAGGTAACCAGTTGGAGCTTCGGAGCCGATCGCATGTTTGGCCATGCTGTGGCCGGAATCGTGGATCAGAATTTCTCGTGCATGTTTACTCGGGAAGATGTCCACAATCATGTGCCCGAGAAACAGTTAAGCGAGGCTTTGCGAGTGGGCCGGGTGGAAGATGAGGGTTGGCGTATCCGGCAAAACGGGGAGCGGTTTTGGGCGAACGTAAACATCGCAGCATTGTCGACTGATTCAAGTCCGGTTTGCGGCTTTGCCATCATTGCGCAAGACATGACCGAGAGGAGAAAGATCGTAATAGTATTGGAAGAGGCAAGGCAGGAACGCGCGCGCATTCAAGAAAAGCTTCTTTCTCATGTCTCGCACGAACTCCGGACACCGCTAACGGCGGTTTATCTTTTTACAACCAATGTCTTGGATGGACTACTTGGTGATCTGACTCCCGAACAACACGAGCACCTGACACTTGCCCTAGACAATGTCAAACAACTCCAGAGTATGGTCAACGATCTTCTCGAGACTACTCGTGTCGAAACGGACAAGCTGGCCTTAGAGCCGCAGCACGTCAATCTCGTCAAGTTGATTGCCGAGGTGCTGATCACCTGCCGTGCGAATGCGACAGCAAAACATATCAATCTGCGTTCTGACGTTGCACCTGATTTTCCTTTTGTTTGGGCCGATCCCGCTCGTCTGCGGCAAATTCTCATCAACCTAATCGATAACGGAATTAAGTTCACACGCGAACGCGGAAACATTTCCGTACAAAGCCGCCATATTGAGGAGGATAACGACTTTGTGCGTATATCGGTGTCCGATACGGGATGCGGAATCAGCCCCGAAAATTGCGCGATCGTTTTCGAGCGTCTGGCTCAGGTAAAGGGCACTACTCGAGCAAGTCGCAGCGGTCTGGGTCTGGGGCTGTACATTTCAAGAGATCTGGTGTCACGCCAGGGAGGTCGAATTTGGGTAGAAAGCCAACTGGGGCACGGTAGCACCTTTTATCTCACATTGCCAGTGTTCTCACTGGCGAAACTGTACGCTCGTATCTTCACCGCGCCTAACTTAGAGGCGGGTTTCGTAACTCTCATTGCGGTAGACCTGGGTTCGGTCGAGGGAGCCGTATGGTTGGACACCATACCGGAGATTCGGAGGATCTTGGAGCGCTGCATTCATCCTGGTCAAGATGTGCTCTTGCCCTCGCTGAATGATGCAGAGCAGGTCGGAACTTTTTTCATCGTTGCATGTACCGACGCCAACGGATTTTCGATCATCGCAAGGCGTATTCGCACGGCGTTGCAGGATTTCAGCGCGTCAAAGGTCAAGCCAGCGATTTCATCAATGACGGTGCTTCTGGCAGCGGGCCAATCTAGGGAAGGGCAGATAGGCGAGGTAACGACCCAAATCGAACTATTGGTTCAAACGCATCTTGTGGGCAAAACGAAACTTAAATGAGTGAAGGATAAATCTGACAAGTGAGAACGAACTATCCGAAGGGGGAACAGTGATTTTCCGAATGTCTCTTGCAATCACCTGCGGGTACACCGTCTCGCCGCTACGACCTGCAACCAGCAGGCAATAATCAGCGGGATATGCCTTCCGACATTTTGCTTCGACGAGTACTATCGGGTCTGCAACGTGCTGCTCCCGGTCCACGACCTCCACGCTCTGTCTTCGCACACTGTTGTAGCTCTTGCTCTGGTCAATGTGGTAAGGGATCTCTTTGGGTGGAACTCGTCGTTGCTCTTGGATGGCATTGCCACCTTTAAAAAACTCGCTTGCAAATCAGCAATCAAAGGCACCGGAACCGTATGTTGAACATTTCACAGAGAGATCGCTTCGTCGGTGAGTATTGATGCCCAACGACTGCCGACAGTTTGGCGCCAGTCCCCATAATTGGGCAGGTCAAGCGAACTACCCCGCATATAGACTGTAGGAGTGGGTATTGCGGTCGCGCGGGACGAAGGCTGTCAGATAACGCTTGTGGTGGGAACAAAATCCCGGTATCTCCAAGCGGCTGCGCTAGCCATCGGGGATCCCAATTATTTTCCCCATGCAAAGATTATTACGTTCGGTATCGCCCATGGCAGCGATAAGTGGGATAAGCCGTGGCGCCACATCTCTCAACCGGCTGTGGTTGTCGCGCCAGACTGCGAAATGTGAACGGCTTCAATTATTTGGATAATGCTCTTTATCACGTGGATGGCTATGGCACGCACATTTATCCGTGGCAGGGTCCTGATAATCGCCGCCCGCGTAGCGAAGCAACTTCAGACGTTTGGCCAGGGGCTTCCTGATCGACATAGTCGCCTTGCCGCTGGACGCTATCGCGCACGCGCTCTGTGAGATGTTCATCCGTCCGTGCAGCCCTGGCGCTGTTCTTTCCCCGTACTTTCCTGTCGCCCATTCTTCTCTTTGACCCGGCATGAACCTTTCCTAGTGCTTCGTAGGTATGTTGGCGACAATCCGGTACTTTTCGATAGGCTGATGCGACATGGTTCTGTTTCGTCGCTCCACTGGAAAGAATTCTAACTACTGTGGGTGGGTGTCGTTCTCCGCTTAAAGCGCCTTCTCACGGGATCTCGGGCCGCTCGGATCTGCAGCTGTCTTAACTGCCTTCCGTAGTTGCTTGCGTGTTCGCCCCGAACCTTTAGCCCATTTTATGCCTGCCGAAGGTTTACCTTTCGTAGTCTCGTCGCCAGTCTCCTCGCGACCCGGCCTGACTCCGAGTTTGTCGGCCGTCTGCATATCAATCTGACCTGTGACCGGTAGATTCTCAGCCTTCTGAAATCCGCGAATGCTCGCCCGGGTTCGGAGACCGAAGACGCCATCGACCTCCCCGCGGTAGTGTCCTTTGTCCTGCAGAGTTTGCTGCATCTTTCTGACATCGTTCCGATTCCTGACCGCTGGCACTTCTCTGGGGAGGTAGGCTCCCAACGCCAGTGGTGTTGGACGTGGTCCCGAGACCCCGATCGTCAGCAATATGAAGACAATCCCAGAGCAGGCGGCTTTGCCGGCTAACAACATTCCTTCTCCCCGATAAGTTCGGTTTGATTGTCAGATATCGTTCGAACAGTGATAAGGCCCTACCGTTATTTCTTTGGCCGCATCAACTAGCGATTATCCGCTACGACTATCGATCGGTTGAGTATGTCCGCGGCCTGCGTCAGAGTCAGATCATCGGGTACTCGGTGGAAATCCTGATGGTTTTCCTTCTTCTGCACACCGATGCTGGCGAACAGAAGCGCTCTGCCTGTCATCTCCAAACTCAGGGTAGTCATGTCCCAATGGCCTGGGACAACTTCTGCCTGTCTGACCTCAAAGTGGCCCCCTTTGTCCAAGTATCCCAGTAGACCGAATCCGAATTTCACCGCCTGTGTAAGACGACCATCAAACCCAGCCAGGCGCTCCTGTTTGCAGTCGATCCACATCTCGCCTTCCATGTCATGGAAAACACGGGTCTCCTGGGATGGCGCGTGAAAACTCGGGTTTGGTTTAAAACTTAACTTCACCAAGTTCCCGTCGCCACCCGCGTAGCTGAACACAAATGCATCCGGCAGCAGCTTGAACAAGCGTCTCCCTTGAAGAGTCTCAGCGTCCAGAGATCGCCGCAATTTTTGCTGTGCACTTCGATTGGTCATTAACTCCCGCTCGCGCTCGTCCTCTTCCATCTGTTGTTTTGCGGTTAGGGGCAGGTCGTTAATAGATAGCAATCGGCTGACGGAACCATCTTTGGTCTCAACAATTTCCTCGACCTCCTTCTTCCCATGCTGTTCTTTTTCTAATCGGTACATCCAGTTGGTGTGGTCATCTTGGAAAGTTAGTTCGTTACTGACTACCCGCCGCACGAGGTC
>PMSZ01000038.1 GCA_003168235.1 Acidobacteriaceae bacterium | reverse complement strand
CCGTCAACGATCTCACCGATCCCAAGACTCTGGCCCATCTGCTCAAGTACGACTCCATTCTGGGCAATCTGCCCAATACCATCACTGCCGGAGCCGATAGCATTTCGATCGATGGAAAAGTCATCAAGGTATTCAAAGAAAAAGACCCCGCAGCGCTGCCCTGGGATTCCGTCGGAGCTCAGGTCGTCCTCGAATCCACGGGCCGCTTCACCGACGCGAACGACGCCAGAAAGCATCTCCGCGGTAGCGTAAAAAAAGTCATCATCTCCGCGCCCGCCAAGAACGAAGACCTCACCGTCGTCCTCGGCGTCAACGATGAAAAATATGACCCCGCCAAGCACCACATTGTCTCGAATGCGTCCTGCACCACGAATTGTCTCGCTCCTATTGCCAAAGTTGTGAACGATACTTTCAAAATCGTCAGCGGTACCATGACCACCATCCATTCCTATACCAACGACCAGGTCATCCTCGACTTCCCGCACAAGGATTTGCGCCGCGCCCGCGCCGCCGCGATCAACATGATTCCTACTTCGACGGGAGCCGCTAAAGCGCTCAAGCTCGTCATCCCCGATCTGGCCGGAAAACTCGATGGCTTCGCCATGCGCGTTCCCACCCCCAACGTCTCCGTCGTCGATCTCGTCGTGTGGGTGGAGAAAAAAACAACGCGAGAAGAAGTCAACGCTGCCCTGAAAAAAGCCTCCGAGTCCGGGCCGCTGAAGGGCTATCTCGGATTTGAGGAGAACGAACTGGTCTCGTCCGATTTCAAAGGGGACTCGCGTTCTTCCATCGTCGACGCTCCCATGACCCTGGTCGTAGGCGGCAATTGCGTCAAGGTGATTTCCTGGTACGACAATGAGTGGGGATACTCCTGCCGCGTCCGTGACCTGATCAACCTGATGGCAGCCAAGGGACTATAAACAGTTGATCGCTGTTCGGCGTTCGCCATTCGCTGCTCGCTAGTTGTTTTCGCCGCTCATGCTCGGTGTCCTGCGAACGGCGATAAGCGATAAACTGTTTTGCGAACGACCAACGACGAACAGCGAACAGCCGTCATGATGCAGACAGCCGCAAAGGTTCAAGCAATGTCCAAACTTTCCATCCGCGATCTTCCCCTCAACGACCACCGCATCTTCATGCGCGTCGACTTCAACGTTCCGCTGGACGACGGCCGGGTCATGGATGACACCCGCATCCGCGAAACCCTGCCTTCGATCGAATACGCTCTCCGCCACGGAGCCCGTCTCATCCTCGCCTCCCACCTCGGCCGTCCCAATGGCAAACCTAATCCCAAGCTGAGCCTGAAGCCGGTGGCCGAGCGCCTGCGCATGTTGTTGGACAAAGATCTCTCGCTCGGAGAAAACGTCGGCTTCTGCCCCGAGTGTGTCGGCGAAGAAGCCGAAGAGATGGCCTTTAAACTGGAAAAAGGTCAAGCGCTGCTGCTTGAAAACCTTCGCTTCCACGCGGAAGAAGAAAAAAACGACGAGCATTTTTCCAAACAACTCGCCAAACTGGCGGAGTTCTATGTCAATGACGCTTTCGGAACTGCACATCGCGCCCATGCATCCACCGTTGGCATCACGCACTTCGTGCAGAAATCCGCCGCCGGCCTGCTCATGGAAAAAGAGCTGCAATATCTCGGCCGTGTTCTCCGTGACCCAGAGCACCCGTTCGTCGCCATCCTCGGCGGCGCAAAAGTCAGCGACAAGATCGGAGTCATCCAGAACCTGCTCACCAAAGTTGACGTTCTCATCATCGGTGGCGGCATGGCTTACACCTTTCTCAAGGCGCAAGGTCAACAGGTCGGCAAGAGCCTGGTCGAAGAAGACAAAATCGAACTCGCCCGTGAACTCTTGCAGCGGGCGAAGACGCATAAGGTCAAATTCCTTTTGCCCACCGATCACGTCATCGCCGACCGTGTCGAAGCCAGCGCCGTGACCAGAATAATTGGTCCCGGCGAGCCTATCCCTCCGATTATGATGGCGCTCGATATCGGCCCCGAAACCATCGAGGCTTTTTCCGAAGAGGTAGCCCGCGCTCGCACCATCGTCTGGAACGGCCCCATGGGCGTCTTCGAGCTGCCGCCGTTCGCCAAAGGCACCAACAAAATCGCCCAGGCCGTGGCAGAAAATCCTGGAGCTATCACCATCGTCGGTGGAGGCGATTCTGTAGCCGCCATAAAAGCCGCCGGCGTGACCGACAAAATCACCCACATCTCCACCGGCGGCGGAGCCTCGCTGGAGTTTTTGGAAGGCAAGAAATTGCCCGGAGTCGAAGCGCTAACGGACAAGAAGTAGGTCACTAGGAGATCAGGCGATGCCGATGAAAAATCCACCGCATCCTGGCGGCTTTGTACTGCGCCAGTGCATCGAACCCCTGGGCCTCACCATCACCCAAGCCGCCGCCGCGCTCGGCGTCACGCGCACTACTTTGTCCGAACTCGTCAACGAAAAACGCAGAATTTCCCCTGAAATGGCCGTGCGGCTTTCTAAGGTTTTCGGCGGGAGTGCCGAAAGTTGGCTTGTGCAGCAAGCGCAGTTCGAGCTCGCGCATCTCGACACCGATCACCTTAAACTCAAGCGGCTACAAATGGTTTAGCGTGGTTGTCCGTTCCTCTATCTTCTAGAAAGGCCCTTCATCCTCATGAGAAAAAAACTCATTGCCGCCAACTGGAAAATGTACAAAACCCCCGAGCAGGCCCGTGATTTCTTCCGCGATTTTCTTCCCTTAGTCCAAAATCATGACCGCGACGAAATCGTCGTCTGCCCCACCTATCTCGCGATCGACGCCGCTCTCCACGCCGCCAGGGGATCGAACATCGCCATCGGCGCGCAAGATCTCTACTGGCAAAAAGAAGGAGCCTTCACCGGCGAGATCTGTGGCAGCATGTTGGCAGCCGTCGGCGCAACCCACGTCATCATCGGACACTCCGAACGCCGCCAGTATTTCGGCGAGACCGACGACACCGTCAACCTCAAGCTCAAAGCCGCCCTCGAAGCCGGATTAATCCCCATCGTCTGCGTCGGCGAAGTGCTCGAAGAACGCGAAGCCGGACTCACCGACGACGTGCTTCGCCGCCAGTGTCTCCGCGCCTTCAACAAGGTTTCCGCCAAAAAGGCTCACAACCTGGTCGTCGCCTACGAACCGGTCTGGGCCATCGGCACAGGAAAAACCGCCACTCCCGAACTAGCCGCGGACGCCCACGCCAGCATCCGCGCCGNNCCCAGCTCATTTGCGGCCATCGTGAAGTATTAGCTTTAATAAGTGGCCCGACCTTGCTGGCACCGAATCGAGCTGGAGAGATAAAATACTCGCTCCATGTCTCTCACAAATTTCGCCAACACATCTCTCGGCCTGTTCCTCGTCCTCTTTCTCGCCCACTTCGCTTTCGCCGGAGAAAGTCCCTCCGAAGTCAAA
>PMSZ01000127.1 GCA_003168235.1 Acidobacteriaceae bacterium | reverse complement strand
TGCCTTCTGAACTGATCATGCCCTTCGCCGGCTACCTCGTCTATACCGGCACGATGAAATTGGTGTGGGCGGCGACCGCTGGGGCAATCGGATGCAATCTGGGGTCGCTGGTCGCTTACGAGATCGGCTGCTACGGCGGGCGTCCGCTGGTGGAGCGCTATGGACGCTGGATTCTCATGGGACGCCGTGAGCTGGATTGGGCCGACCGTTTTTTTCTGCGCTGGGGAGAGATGGCCGTGTTCATTGCGCGGCTGCTGCCGGTGATCCGAACATTTATTGCGTTGCCGGCGGGGATTGCGCGTATGCCGCGCGGCAAATTTCATGTCTACACTTTTCTCGGATCATGGCCGTGGTGCTTCGCGCTGGCTTATTTCGGCATGAAAATGGGCGAGAACTGGCGCTCACTGGGAAAATACTTCCACAAGTTCGATGCGGTCATTGGCGCGTTTCTGGCGGCGGGGATTGTCTGGTTTCTTTGGTCGCACTGGCAGAACCGGCTGCGGGCGGACGAAAGCTAGCTTCGGGGCTTTCTAGTCAGGCTTTCTAGTCCAGTGGTCGCGCTAACTGCGACGCCACGAGCTTCCATTCTCCTTCGCGCTTTCGCAACACATCCAGGTAAACGTAGCGTACGGCGGAACGCTTGCCGCTGATTTCGACCTCGTCGGATTCCGATCCGTGGACGACGGCGGTATCGCCGAAGACGCGAATCTCGCGGGCGGTGGAGATGATAGAAGGGTAGCGAATCGCGCCTGTCTTGAAGTTATTCAGTACGTCCTGCTTGGTGAAGGGCTGGCCGGATTCGTTGTACTGCACATAATCGTCGGCGAAGATCTGCGCCAGCGCGGCGAGGTCGGCGGTCATGAGCGCGTGATCTCCGGCTTCGTGGAGGGCGAGGATTTGCTGCTCGTCTGTCTTCGTATTAGTCATCGCATCTTCCATCGCATTGCTCATCGCATTTTCCAGCGGCAACATTTTGTCACCGAAGCCGTCACTTTCTCCATCTTTTACAAATGTGTAATCTCACGCTAGGACTTGAGACGGCATGGGATTTCTTAGCTACCTTATATATCCGTGGGGCTTCGTGCTCCAAGGATTGGCGATCGTCCATTTCATCCGGCGACGGCCGGATACGTACTGGATTTTTATCATCCTGTTCCTCGGTCCGTTGGGCGCAATTATTTATCTCTTCGTCGAGGCGCTGCCTGATATTGGGTTGCTGGGGCAGTCTTTCAAAGTTTTTCCGCGGCGCAAGCGGATTGGCGAATTGGTGGCGGCGATTCGAGACAATCCGTCGGCGGGAAATTATGAAGAGCTCGGCGACCTTTATATGGATGACGGCAAGCTGGCGGAGGCGCGCGCCGCGTTCGACAAGGCGATTGCCGCGCGGGCCGATACGCTCGATCCGTTTTACCGGCGCGGAGTGTGTGCGATTCTGCTGGGAGACGCCGCGGCTGCGCTGCCTGACCTCGAGCGGGCCGTCAGCAAAGAGCCTGACTATGATTTCGGCCGCGCCGCCGGATTGCTGGCGCATGCCTACGCGCTGACAGGAGAGAAAGAAAAAGCTGAGGCGCTGTTTCGGAGGGTGACGATCACGTCGACCTTGTCGGAAACGTATTTGAATTTTGCGGAGCTGCTGGCTTCCGAGGGGCGAAATGCCGAGGCGCGGGAGTGGGCGCAGAAGGTGCTCGACAAAAGGAACAGCATGCCGGGGTATTTAAAGAGGCGGGAGCGGCCGTGGTTTCGGAGGGCGAAGGAGATGCTGAAAAGGGTGGCGGGGTAGCACTAGGTTGGGCTTGTTCGGAGTGTTCGAAAGGGGTAATTTAGGGGCATGGAAAGCCTTACTCCTGACGAACTCGCGCGGCTCAGCGCCGATGAACGGCTCGCTCTTATTGGCCAGCTTTGGGATAGCCTGGGTGACGCCGACATTCCGTTGCCGGAAGCGCAAAGAGCCGAACTCGCGCGGAGGCTTTCCAGTCTTGATCAGGATCGAGCCCAAGCGGTCACGTGGGAGCAGTTGCGGGCTGAGCTGGCTCGCCGCCGCCCGTAGCGATGCAGGTAATCTTTACGCCGGCTGCGCGAGCCGAACTGATGGATGCTCATGATTGGTACGAAGCCAAGCTGCGTGGCCTTGGTACTCGTTTCCTGGATCAAGTTGAAATTACTATCCTCCGCTTGCAAGAGAATCCGCAACAGTTTCCGATGGTTTTTCAAGATGTGCATCGGGCGCTACTGCGTAAATATCCTTACGGTCTGTTCTTCCGCGTTGAAATTAGCGAAATTGTAGTGATTGCGTGTTTTCACGGGAGCCGCGATCCGCGGCGGTGGGAAAGGCGGATTTGAGTTAAGCTTTGTCGGGCGGGAGGCGCCAAGGACATTGGCCTCCAAATAGTTAGTTCCCAGCCTAGTTGACGTGCGATGAACTCAACCTCTTGACCACTCCAGGAAGAAGCGCTAGCGGTGAAATGCTATCCTTCCCTCGATGCGAATTTCTTACCTGGAATGCACACGCTGCGGAGAGCATTTCTCCGGCGATCGTCCGCTGAATATCTGCCCTAAAGATGGTGGAGTGCTTTTTGTCCGCTACGATCTGGCCAGTTTGAAGGGGAAGTTGCGGCGCGAAGATTTATCGGGACGC
>PMSZ01000392.1 GCA_003168235.1 Acidobacteriaceae bacterium | reverse complement strand
GCTGGAGATCACCCTCTCGCGCCTGCGCAGTTTCGGAGTTCGCGAGGCGATCATCAACGTACATCACTTCGCCGACATGATCGTGGATTACCTGAAAGCGAGTAACAATTTCGGCATGCGCATCGAAATCTCGCGCGAGGAGATGCTGCTCGACACCGGTGGCGGCTTGAAAAAAGCAGCCCATTTCTTCACGGAGGATCTCGCGGATTTCGCCCAGGATCATCCCAGTCGTCCCGAAGAACCGTTCATTGTCCACAACGTCGATGTCATCAGTACGATTGACCTTCGCCGCGTGGTGCAGGTGCATCGCGAAAACAGCGCTCTTGCGACTCTCGTGGTGCAAGACCGCAAGACCTCACGATATCTGTTGTTCAACGATCACCTTCAACTTTGCGGACGCAGCTCTGGAGATGATCCGCCCGAGTTGGCTCGGGATTGTCCCAATCCGCTGGCGCTGGCCTTCTCCGGCATCCACGTAATTTCTCCGCGTCTCCTCGCCATGCTGACAGAAGATGGAGCGTTCTCCATCATCACCGCGTATTTGCGTCTCGCTGCGGCAGGGGAAAAAATCGGCGCCTTCCGCGCCGACGAATATTATTGGCGCGATCTCGGCAAGCCCGAGAGCGTTGCGCAAGCGGCCGAGGACTTGAAGCGAAAGGTCGTTGTGCTGTAACAACTCTGCACTGCATCCAACTGGTACTCTCAAGAGAACCAAATTCCAGGAGACCGCAAGTCATTGCCACCCGCATCGTCGCCCATCGTCAACGCGCAGCAAATCACCAAAGCCTTCGGCGCCAATCCGCTCTTTCAGAATGTGTCATTCACGATTTCTGACGGAGATCGCATCGGCCTGATTGGTCCGAACGGCTCCGGCAAGTCCACGCTGTTAAGAATTCTGGCGGGCGAGATTAACCCCGATAGCGGGGAAGTGTCTTTCCGTAAACGAACTCGCCTCGCCTGTGTCGAGCAAGATTCGCGCTTTGCTCCTGGAGCCACCGTGCGCGCGGTGATCGAAGCCGCCCTCGATCGCTGCCAAGTTTCCGGCACCGAGCGCGGCGCGCGTTTCGCCGAGACACTGGGTCGCGCCGGATTTGAGGATCTCGACGCCCACGCGACCGAACTGTCCGGCGGCTGGCAAAAACGTCTTGCCATTGTCGAAGCCCTGGTGCAGCATCCCGACATCCTGCTGCTCGACGAGCCCACGAACCATCTCGATCTCCTCGGAATTACCTGGCTCGAAGATTTGCTCGAGCAAGCAAGCTTTGCCAGTGTCATCGTCAGCCACGACCGCTATTTTCTTGAGAATGTCACGACCGATATGGTCGAACTGAATCGCATCTATCCTGAGGGCTCGCTTCGCGTCCACGGCAACTACAGCACTTTCTTGGAAAAGAAAGAAGAATTTCTGCACTCGCAGTCCAAACGTCAGGAGGCGCTGGAAAATCTGGTCCATGGAGAAATCGAGTGGCTCCGTCGCGGCGCGAAAGCTCGCACCCGCAAATCCAAAGCGCGCATCAGCAAAGCTGGAGAGCTCATGGGAGAACTCGCCGACCTGAACATGCGCACCCGCACTGCCACTGCACAAATCGATTTTTCCGCCACCGACCGCAAGACCAAGCGCCTGATTGAACTGCAAGACGTGACCTGCACCATGGGGACCCGCGACTTATTCGAAGGTCTGAACTTCATCCTGACCGCGGGAATGCGCGTGGGCCTCGTCGGCCCCAATGGCAGCGGAAAAACAACCCTGCTCCGCTTGTTGCAGGGAGACCTGGCTCCCACCGGAGGCGAGATTCGCCGTGCCGATTGGCTGCGCATCGTCTACTTCGATCAGACCCGCACGCTCGATCCCGACGTAACCCTGCGCCGCGCGTTAGCGCCCGACGGAGATTCCGTTGTCTATCGCGATCGCGTAATTCATGTCGCCGGGTGGGCGGCGAGATTCCTCTTCACCGGCGAGCAACTCAGCCAGCCCGTCGGCCGTCTTTCCGGAGGCGAACGCGCCCGCGTCCTGATTGCGCAGCTCATGCTCCAGCCCGCCGACATTCTCCTGCTCGATGAACCGACCAACGACCTGGACATTCCAACGCTCGAAATTCTGGAAGAAAGCCTGATCGATTTTCCCGGTTCGCTCGTGCTGGTAACGCATGACCGCTACATGCTCGACCGCGTCTCCAGCATCGTTCTCGGCCTGAACGGCAAAGGCGGCGCCGAGACCTTTGCCGACTACGCGCAATGGGAGGCATGGCAAGTGCAGCGGTCCAAGCCGGATGTCGCAGCCGCTCAGCCGTCGGCTAGTTCGGCGTCCGCGGCACCAGCGAAAAAGAAACTGTCGTATCTCGAAGCGCGGGAATACGCCACCATAGAGCAGCGAGTGGAAGAAGCCGAACAGGTAGTGCATGCCAAACGTGCGGAACTAGAAGATCCCGCCAACGCGATGGATGCTCCTCGTCTCGTCAGCGCACAGGCTGCGATGGATGCGGCTCAAGAGACGCTTGATGCGCTCTATGCGCGCTGGGCAGAGCTGGAGAAAAAGAACGGGTGAGTTCTCTCACCTAGCCGACGTGATTATCGATGAAACGGGCATTTCTCAACAACTACTCTTGTGATCCGCCATTTTCAAGACAAGATGGAGTGCCTGCTGTGACCGAATCGCAGTGATGCGTAGGCTCCGAGCGAATAGGCAATTGAGCTGAAGGTCGGCACAGTGAAAAGCATGCCATTCTTGCCGTCGCCGCAATAGCTCGAAACGTAGGAGAAGAACCCGTTTCTTATGCTGTCGAGCGGCGAACAAATTCCTGCAAACCGCGCGTGGTAGGTGTATAGCGATGCGGACACTCCGCATGCTATCCAAACCATCCCTGCCAGCCAGACCCAGCAAGCCGTGCTCTTTAGCGCGAACCGATTTACAAGCAGCCCCAGTATCAGTCCCGGCCCCCATAGGAGGGGTTTGCCGGGCCTCCCACGTCAAGGACCGAGTTTATTGCCCGAGAGTTATCGAAAATGATAAGGGCGCTCAGGCACAACACGAACGCAACGATCGGACCGATGACCATCGCCACTGAGGCATGAAGAACATAGCTTCCCAGTGTTGATACCAATCCGGTGGTTTTCTCTTCCGGTGAAGGGCCTTCTTTGTTGTCGCTCACAGAGGGTTCCTTAGACAAGAACTGTATGCCCCAGAACGGCGATGTCACCTGTGATCCCCTACCTCACGCCTTTACAAAATCAATAAATCCCTGCTGCACGTCAGTCCGCGTCAGCTTGGCGCGCAATNNAGGACGCGCACAAAAGTTCCCTTCGGAGTCGTTCCGGTGACCATGGCGTCGAAAGTCTCGCCGATGTGGTGGCTCATGGCGAGCGCCGACAACCGCTTTGACATTTCACGCTCGACCCTTCGCGCCGCATCGCCTTTTTCGGTGCAATTCAGGGCAATGGCGGCAAGATCGGTGTCGGAATAAGGTCCGGGTTTTCCGTCCAGCGTAGCTTTGATCAATCTCTGGGTGACCACATCAGGAAATCGCCGGTTGGGTGCGGTCGAGTGCGTGTAATCCTGCACGGCAAGTCCGAAGTGTCCTTCTGGGGAATCACCAGGGCGCTCCAGAATATATTCGCCGGGCCCAACCAGTTTGATGACGGCCAGCGAGAGGTCGGCGAAATGATCGGGGTCGGCGGCTTTACGCTTGATGAGAAAATCGTTGAGCGCCTTGGAGTCGGGGGTCGACGGCAGTTTTTCGCCCTGCTCTGCCGCCAGCCGCACAATGCCGTCCCAGTGCGCGGGCGTTCGCACGATGCGGCGCAGGGAAGAAACCTTTTCAAGCAGCCGCGCCACGACGCCGTTCGCAGCCACCATAAAATCCTCGATCAAGTCGGTGGCGCGATTCTTGGTCGCCTTCACCACGTCGACCACCTGTCCGTCATAGAGCAGAGGCACAATTTCACTGGTGTCGAGGCTCAGCGCGCCGTGCTCGAAGCGCAATTTCTTGAGCGCCTGGGCAACTTCATCCTGTAGTTTGAGCTGCGCTTGCAATTCCGCGGATGCAGCTACTTTTGGCGGAGCCGGCGCCGAGCCTTCGAGCCAGGCTCCCACCCCGTTGTAAGTGAGCTGCGCCTTGTTACGAACAATCGCGCGATAAACGTTGCTGGAGCTGAGCGTGCCGCCGGCATTCACCACAAACTCAGTCACCACGGCAGGCCGATCAACGTCAGGAAGCAGCGACGATGCTCCGGTCGAGAGCTCGTTCGGCAACATCGGAAAAATGGTTACGCCGGTATATACCGAGGTCGTTTCCCGTTCCGCGTGTTGATCGATCGAAGAGTCTTTGGGAACGAACGCGTCCACGTCGGCGATGCCGACCATCACCCTCACGTCGCCGTTCGGCAGGCGCTCGGCGACTTCGATCTGATCGAGATCTTTGGATGTGTCGTTGTCGATAGAAGACCAAAGCAGACTGCGCAGGTCGCGTACCTTGTCTGAAGGCACGAGCTTCGGCGGGTTCGCGCCGATATCTGCGAGTTGTTTTTGCGCTTCCGGCGGAAAATCTGGCTGGAAGCCGTGCGCTGCCATGACCTGCAGCGCGATCGCTTGAAGATTGATGGAAGAAGGCCGGGGATTGTTCATGAATATCGTTCGTTCAAGAATATCGTTCGTTGGCGTCGTTCGTTATCGTTCGTTGTTACCGTTTTGATTACTTAGGAGAGGCTAACATGGATCGCGATTCGGAAGACCTCGTGATATTCTTAATATCAGTAGCTGCGTTTCTTCCTTTTGGATCGATTCCCGCAGTTTCCTATACGCCATGATTTCAGTCAGCAATGTGTCCATGCGCTACGGCGCCAAGATTTTATTTGACGAAGTGTCCACCGGTTTTGTGCCGGGGAAGCGCTACGGCCTCACCGGCCCCAATGGCGCGGGCAAATCCACGTTTATGAAGCTTTTGACCGGCGAACTCGACCCGCAGAAGGGAACTGTCGTTCGTCCGCGCAAGCTTGGCGTTCTGAGTCAGGATCAATTCGCCTTCGACAAGTATCGCGTGATCGACGCTGTCATCATGGGCAACCGCCGTTTGTGGGCGGCTTTGGAAGAGCGCGAACTCATCTACGCAAAACACGAAATGACTGACGCCGACGGCATGAAACTCGGCGAACTCGAAGGCATCGTCGGCGAAGAAGATGGCTACACTGCCGAAAGCGACGCCGCAATTCTGCTGCAGGGACTCGACATTCCCGATGCCATGCACGAGCGCAAGATGTCGGAGTTGCCGGGCGGACAGAAAATGCGCGTGCTGTTAGCGCAGGCGCTATTCGGTCATCCGCAGGCACTGCTGCTTGACGAGCCTACCAACCATCTCGATCTTGAAACGCGGAATTGGTTGGAAGACTATCTCAAGAATTATCCCTTCGGCTACATTCTCATTTCGCACGATCGATATTTCCTCGATGTTACGATCGACCGCA
>PMSZ01000074.1 GCA_003168235.1 Acidobacteriaceae bacterium | reverse complement strand
CATTTTGCATCTTCATGGCTTCGACCACGACGATGCCCTGGCCGGCTTCGACCTCGGATTTCTCCCGGACTAACAAGCGCACGACACGACCTGGCATGGGAGCGAGAATTTTTCTTGGGCCGGTTTCGTCGCCTCCAGATTTTTGACGCGAGCGCAAGGAGCGAGGGTCGCGCAACTCGGCCGTGAAGCAATCGCTGCCTACCCATATGTGAAGATCGCTGGCGGTCTTTTCACGTTTGATTTCGTAGGAGTGTCCATCGACAAGTAGAGATAGAACGTCGGGGCGCGGGATGACGGCGTCGATTGCGACCGGTTGACCGTCGAGGCGGCACACCCATCCCCGGTCGGCTTTTTCGAGTTCGAGGCGGTGCGGTTTGCCGGCGACGATAACTTCGTAGACCATGAAATCAGCGCAGAGCTTCCGCGCGTCCCTTCTGCTTCCAGCGGCATGGAGCTAGGCTCGTTGCGCCGGCGTTTCCGTTCTTCGCAGGTGCCGCGGGGTCGAGCACGGTAAACATGCCGGTGGCAATTGCAGCGATCTTTTCGAGCAATTGGGCCCCGGGTGTTTCGATCTTCGTCATTGCCACGTCCGACTTCCGTGAGAACGTGGATATCGCGGGATTGGCCTTCCCCAGCAAGCGATCGAGATATCCGGTATCGAGTTTTCCCGCCCGGAAATCGGCGTCACCGAGAATGCGCAGGAACAGAGAAATGTTGGTCTTGATGCCACCCACAAAATACTCGGCGAGCGCCCGCTCGAGCCGCATGATGGCCTGCTGCCGGTCGGAGCCATAGCCGATCAGTTTTGCAAGCAACGGATCGTAATCCATGGGAACGGTCCAGCCCTCATAGATGCCACCGTCGCGGCGGATTCCCGGTCCCGAGGGCTGGAGCAGCAACGTGATTTTGCCGGGGCTGGGGAAATAGTTGTTGTCGGGATCTTCGGCGTAGATGCGGCACTCGATGGCGTGACCGCGAAGCTGGACGTCAGACTGTGTGAAGAGCAACTTCTCGCCGGCCGCGATACGGATTTGCAAATGTACTAGATCAAGTCCGGTGATCAACTCGGTGACTGGATGCTCGACTTGCAGGCGCGTGTTCATTTCGAGGAAGTAGAAGTTTCGCTGCTGGTCGACCAGAAACTCGATGGTTCCGGCATTGGTGTAATGGGCCGCCTGCGCAACTTTGACGGCAACCTCGCCCATGCGCCTGCGCATGTCATTGTCGACCATCGGGGAGGGGGACTCTTCGAGAACTTTTTGATGACGGCGCTGGATGGAACACTCGCGCTCGCCGAGCCAGACCGTGTTTCCGTGCTCGTCGGCCAGCACTTGCATTTCGATGTGGCGGGGATTAATGATCGCTTTCTCGATATAAACTTCGCCGTCTCCGAAAGAACGCTGTGCCTCGCTCTGGGCGGATTCGAGCGCGGAGCGCAGTTCCTGGCGGGTGTGCACCAGGCGCATTCCTTTGCCGCCTCCGCCGGCCGCGGCCTTCAGCATGACCGGATAGCCGATGCGCTCGGCGACCTGCTCGCCTTCTTCGGACGAAGCAAGGCCGCGCGAAGTTCCGGGAACGAAGGGAACGCCAGCTTTTTCCATCTGCTGCCGGGCGCGGGTTTTCGATCCCATCATTTCCATGGAGCGCGGAGTAGGACCGATGAATTTCAGTCCGGCATCGGCGCAGGCCTGAGCGAACTTTGCGTTCTCAGAAAGAAAGCCGTAGCCGGGATGGATGGCTTCGGCGCCGGAGCGTTTGGCTATGTCGAGGATTTTGTCCATCCGCAAATAAGATTCGGATGCCGCAGCAGGGCCGATGGCGTAGGCTTCGTCGGATTTGCGGACATGGAGCGCGGCGCGGTCGACATCGGAATAGACGGCAACGGTCGCGATGCCGATTTCGCGGCAGGCGCGAATGATGCGCACCGCGATCTCTCCGCGATTGGCGATCAGAATCTTCTTGAACATTTCGCTAACGGGCCCGCAGCAGGCATCGCACGATTTTACCTGCGGGAATGGGGAGTGGCATCCGGCAAATCGTTGGCAGACAAAAGCAGCCAGCACGCAGTGACAAGACTAGCCACTAGGTACTGGCTACTGGGTACTCGATCTTACTGCTTTTGATCCATAACAATGCCGCCTGCACCGGGCTGTTTTTCGGCCTTGGCTTTCTTGGTGGCCATGGTTTTGTCGACCCACTCATCCGCGGTTTTTAAGTCAGCGGAGCGGGCTGCCGGGTCATCGCACTGGATGTCCGCGCGTTCCCGGTACATCAGGTTCATGTAGGCCATGGCGTCGTCGTAGTTGGCCCGGTTGGCCACTGCCTGTTGCAGATACTGCAAACCCTCTTCCACAAGCTGAGAGTTTTCATCTTTAATCTGTTCCAGCACCTTCTTGGGTGCTTTGGCGTTGCCCTCGCCGTCATCGTTGGCGCCCGCCGTCGCCAGTGCCTTCAGGGTATTCTCGTGGGCCAGCGTCCAGTCGATCACGCCGATCGTGTAGGCCGCTTCCGGGTCCTTGGGATCGACGGCCAAAACCTTCTTCTGCCATGCCTTGGCGTCGTCGAACTTCTTGATGCTGTAGTAAATGCCCGCGATCTGCTTCAGGCTGTTCACATCGTTGGGATCCTTGGCAAGCACTTCCTCGAAGATGCCGATCGCCTGTTGCGCGGTCTTCAGGTTCTCCGGTGAATCGAGGCCGGGAACCACATTCTGCGCCAGCGCGGTGGCCAGATAGGTCTTGGCCATGGGCAGGCTGGGATCCAGTTGCGTGGCTTTCTGGAAGTGCCCGATCGCCTCTTCGTAACGGGCGCTCTTGTAAGCTTCCACTCCCTTGTTCAGTTGGTCGCGAGCCGCCAGGCGGTTGCACCCGCTCATGGAAATCACCATGCCGGCCAAACCCGCCGCCAACGCCCAGGTACGTGCAGTTCGATTCATGTTCGTATCCTTCTCCTTCAGGCTGCGCCTTTTCCTGCGCTCCTCAAATTTCCTGCAATTGGCCGCGGACGGGAGCCTCCGAAACCAGGACTACGAACTTTACTCCTGTCGCCCCCCGGGCTACAACTCCCCCAGCCGGAGTCGGCAACGTCAAACCTCAACCGAAGGGCGGGCATCTCTCGGCATCGTGACTGGCCCGCCGCAATCGTCCGCCCAGAAAAAGATAGAGCCGGCTACTGGCCGGCCAATATCTTGGGCGTCATCAATCCGATGTGATCCACGTTCGCCGCCTTGCCGATGTCGATGACTTCGGCAATGTAGGCGAAATTGACATCGTCGTCGCCCCTGACGAACATCACCCGCTCGGCGCGGTTGGCATAGATCTCGGTCAGTCTCGCCAGAAGATCCGTCTTGGCCACCTCGGTCTCGTTGATCTTGTACGTCGGGGCCGCGCCGGGACGGTAGAAAACCTGCACCACGATGGTGCGATCCGTCGGCGGCGGCTGTTTGCTGGGATCCTTGGGCGGCTGCGGCACCAGCGCATCCAGGCCCTTCGGCACCACCGGCACGATGACCATGAAGATGATCAGCAGTACCAGAAGAATGTCGATCATCGGGGTAACGTTGATGTCGGACGAGTAGGCTCCCCCGCCGCCAGTTGTCATACTCATGGGCTCAAACTCCTTGACTCTGTGACTCTTGGAAAATCGTTAAGAGCGGCGTGCGTCAGGACTACTCGCCGCCGGCCCCACCGGGGCCTTCCTTCTTTTGCGTCAGCAAGCCAACGTCGTCCACGCCCGCGGTACGCACGGCGTCGATGGCGTTTTCCACCGCCAGGAACTGCGCCCGCGCATCGGCGCGAACATAAATCGTCTTGCCCGGTTTGTCGGCCAGCTTGTCACGCACCAGACCGCCCAGTTCGGTGAGAGCGACTTTGTTCTGCCCCAGAAAAACCCCTCCGTCGCGCGTTATGGCCACGACAATGGCGTCATCCTTGTCGGCGTCCGGCATGTTCTCCGGGTTAGTCACCTGGGCCATATCGATCTGCACCTTGTTCTGCAGCATGGGGGTGATGACCATGAAAATGATCAACAGAACCAGCATCACGTCCACCATGGGGGTGACATTGATGTTCGAGTTGACATTACTGCCTTCGTTGCGAACCGCGATAGACATTGTTTGGTCCGTCCTGTGATGTTTCTGCCGGAATGTTCCGGTGTCGTCGATAAACCGGCTGGCCGCAGCGGGCGAGAAACCGGCGGGCAGTGGAACCATCTCTCCGCTGCCCCCGTAAACTCCCGCTCACCGCCGCAAACGCTTCGCTTAGCGCTTGTGGCTCTGCTTGATGAAGTAGTCCACCAGTTCGCTCGACGAGTTGTCCATCTCCACATCGAACGCTTCCACGCGGCCGGTGAGGTAGTTGAACATCATGACGGCGGGGATGGCCACCAGCAGCCCGAAAGCCGTGGTTACCAGCGCCTCAGAAATGCCGCCCGCGACCGCTCCCAGACCGGTGGCCTTCTGCTCTGAAATACCCTTGAAGGCATTCAGAATGCCCATCACGGTGCCGAACAGGCCCACGAAGGGAGCCGTGGAACCGATCGTAGCCAAGCCGCCCAATCCGCGCTTGAGTTCGGCGTGGACGATGGCTTCGGTGCGCTCGAGAGCGCGCTTGGAGGCTTCAATG
>PMSZ01000427.1 GCA_003168235.1 Acidobacteriaceae bacterium | reverse complement strand
CAAAGTCCGCCATACGCTCCGCCGAGCATTACCGTGTTGCCGCTGCCGTCTGCCGGATCGATCACCACCGAAGTAGCGCGGCCCGAGACCCAGTTGTAATTCTGCCCGCCATCGCCCGTCGCATCGGACGCCAGCGGAGCCGGGCCGAGTGGCACCCAGACGGTTGATCCAGACTGCGAGCCAGGTGCTCCGCTTTTCGCAATTTGCGCTCGCAGCGCCATTTTCTGCCGGTAGGCGCGAAAGCGCAGCTGAGCGGCCGATTGCCCGGGAGGCACCGTGCGTCCGCGCTGGTTCCAGTTCGAAGGCGGAGGATCGCGCCGATAGATGCGATCACCCCCGCGAATTGTGGAATTCGACGTAGAAGAACTGGAGGTAGAAGAATTAGGAGCAGAAGAATTAGAAGCAGAAGAAGGATGCGTCTTGCCCAGCTCCTGTCCGGCAACGCCATCGAAAGCTGCGCCGAAGATTACGCAGAGAACGAGAATCAGAACTCGAACGGCATGGGAGGCCATAACTCGAAACACCACGGTAGCGCCGCCCTATATAGAGGAGACGCGCAGCCAGAGTTTCAACGATTGCAAGAAGATTTCCACGTCCTCGAAAGTGCGGTGGACGTTGGTAGCTACTGCGAATCGGCGGCGGGAGACGCGGGGCGAAAAAGCTGAAGACGTGAGACCTTGCCCGCGACATCCGCTATACTAATAATGCATGTCCGTGATCAAAAACATCGGCGCCATCGCCCAGGGAATGTCCATCACCCTGAAAGAGATGTTTCAGCCCACCATCGTCGAGAACTATCCCGACGGTCCCGGCCCGACCAAGGGCGCAATGCTGCAGGAGCGCTTTCGCGGCATGCATGTGTTGCAGCGCGACGAAAACGGGCTGGAAAAATGCGTCGCTTGTTTCCTCTGCGCCGCCGCTTGTCCCGCCAATTGCATCTATATCGAAGCTGCCGAAAACACCGCGGAAAAGCGGATTTCGGGTGCCGAGCGTTACGCCCATGTTTACAACATCGACTATAATCGATGCATATTCTGTGGGTATTGCGTGGAGGCGTGCCCGACCGATGCGATTACGCACGGGCATGGATTTGAATTGGCCACCTTTAATGCGAGCAATCTGATTTATCGCAAAGAGCAGATGCTGGCGCCGGCCCCGGCTCATATGGGAGCCAATCAGGTGTTTGCGCAATCGGAAACGGATGCGGGCGTGAAGGGAAGCTAGCAAACTTCGAGAGTCTTCTACCAAACGCCGGTCCCCAGCGGACCGGCGTTGTCGTATAGGAAGCGGTCGTTAGTCGCTGGTCATTGGTCGTTCGCGCCTTTTACGAAAAATGAACGATTTGATGAACTCAAAAGGGGGACGATTCTCCGCAGAGACGAATTGCGAGCGACCAACGACGAACGACCAACGACGAACGACTCATTACCAATGTCCACTTTTCTCCAACTCGTAAAAGAACGCGTCATCGTCTACGACGGCGCCATGGGCACCAACATTCAGACTCGCAATCCTACCCTCGACGATTACTGGGGCAAGGAAAATTGCAGCGAAGTTCTGGTGCTGAGCCGTCCCGATATTATTCGCGAAATTCACGCCGATTTTTTCCGCGTCGGCTGCGACATCGTCGAAACCAACACCTTCGGCGGAACCGGCCTGGTTCTTGGCGAGTTCGAGTTGCGCGACAAAGTTCATGAGATCAACCTCAAGGCGGCGCAACTGGCAAGGGAAGTAGCCGACCAGTTTTCCACCAAAGACAGGCCGCGCTTTGTCGCCGGATCGATGGGCCCCACCACGAAACTGCCATCGCTCGGGCATATCGGCTGGGACGCGATGCTGGCCTCATATGAAGAGCAGGCCGCAGCGCTGATCGAAGGCGGCGTCGATGTGATGCTGATCGAGACCTGCCAGGATTTGCTGCAGGCAAAGATTGCCACCGTGGCCGTCCTCGAGGCCATGCGCAAAGCCGGGAAGCGCCTGCCCGTGCAGGTACAAGTCACGCTGCAGGAATCGGGCACGATGCTGCTAGGCACGGAAATCGGCGCTGCGCTGACCGCGCTTGAGCCGTACGACATCGACATCATCGGACTCAACTGCGCCACCGGTCCGGCGGAGATGAATGAGGCCGTCCGCTATCTGGGGCTGAACTCCACCAAGCAGGTGTCGGTTTTGCCGAATGCTGGATTGCCGCAGAACGTCGGTGGCCATGCCGTGTATAAACTCGCGCCGAAAGACTTAGCCGAGTTTCACAAGCACTTTGTAAAAGATTACGGCGTACGAATTGTCGGCGGATGCTGCGGCACGACTCCCGAACATCTGAAAGCCGTGGTGGACGCCGTGTCCGGCGTGGAGCCGGCAATGCGCGAGGTGAAGCCGGTAGGCGCGGCATCGAGCGCCTACACATCGGTGCCGCTCGATCTCGAACCCAAGCCCCTGATCGTCGCCGAAGAAATGAATACGACCACCCGCGTCGATCATTTCCGCAAACTCGTGCAGGGAAAAAAATACGACGACATTCTGACCCTTGCGAAAAAGTTGGCCAACGAAGGCTCGCACATGCTCGACCTGTGCTGCGCCATCGTCGGCGAAGACGAGAAGGGATACATCTCCGCCATCCTGGAAAAAATCGCCACCAGAGTACCCGCGCCGATTTTGATCGACAGCACCGAAGCCGACGTGGTCGAAGAAGCGCTCAAGCGCATTCCCGGCAAAGCGATTATCAATTCCATCAATTTGGAAGACGGCGAAAAACGCACTTCAAAAGTCCTACCTATGGCGAAGCGTTACGGCGCGGGCGTGATAGCGCTGACCATCGACGAAGAAGGCATGGCGCTCACCGCCGACAAAAAGGTTGCGATCGCGCATCGCATCTTCGATCTGGCGACCAAGAAATATGGCATCCGCCCCGTTGATTTGCTGTTTGACACGCTGACGCTTCCAATCTCGACGGGCCAGGAAGAGTATCGCAGCGCAGGCATGGAAACCTTGGCCGCGGTGAAGCGCATCCGGCAGGAATTGCCGGAAGTGAAGACCGTGCTCGGAGTCAGCAACATCAGCTTCGGGCTGGACGCTTATCCGCGACGCGTTTTGAATTCTGTGTTTCTGCATGAAGCCGTCGAAAATGGACTCGACGTTGCCATCGTCAACTACACCAAGATTTATCCGCTCTACAAGATTCCGTCGGAAGAAGTGGAACTGGCGCGCAAACTGATTTATCAGGACCGGTCGAATGGCGATCCGCTGCAGGTTTACATGCAGCATTTCGCCGGAGTGAAAGGAAAGGCGCAGGCGCAAACCACCGCACACGTCGCCACACTTTCGCTTGAAGACAAGCTGAAGTACGCCATCATCAACGGCGAAAAATCGGTAGGCGAAGGCGCGCACAAGCGCTCGCTCCATGAGTTGCTGGAAGAAGCGGTGAATGGCGGAGGGTATACGCCGCTCGATCTCATCAATACGGTTTTGCTCGACGGCATGAAAACCGTCGGAGATTTATTTGGCGCCCGCAAGATGCAGTTGCCGTCGGTGCTCGACTCCGCGGGCGTCATGAAGGCAGCCGTCGCTTATCTCGAACCCAAGATGGAGAAGAAAACCGGCTCCCAAGCGAAGGGAACGATTGTGCTCGCCACTGTCAAGGGAGACGTGCATGACATCGGCAAAAATCTCGTCGACATCATTCTGTCGAACAACGGATACAAAGTCGTCAACCTCGGTATCAAGCAGCCAGGAGATGCGATCATCCACTCCGCCCATGAGCACAAGGCCGATGCCATCGGCCTGAGCGGATTGCTGGTCAAGTCAACGCTGGAGATGAAGTATGTCATCCAGGAACTGGAGCGGCAGAAACTCGATTATCCGGTCATCTGTGGCGGCGCGGCTTTAACCCGCAAGTACGTTGAAGATGACCTGCGGCGCGAATATTCAAATGCCGTGTTCTATGGAGAAGACGCCTTTGCCGGGCTGCATGTGATGGAGGACCTGGCATCAGAAGACGGCAAGCGCGAGGCGCGTCTGCAGGATGGCAGGACGGTCAAGGAATACGCGAAAGCGGCGGCAGTGGATGAAGAAACCGGCCCCGTCTTTTCCGAGCGCAGCGCCGTGGTCACGGATGCGCCGAATATTCCTCAGCCTCCGTTTTGGGGTGTGCGCGTGGTCAAGGACTACGACCTGCGTGAGCTCTTCGCGTACATCAACGATACAGCGCTCTTCAAGAACCAGTGGCAATTGAAGACCGCATCGCAGCAGGATTATGCGCGGCTGGTCGAAGAAAAATATCGTCCCATCAAGAAGAAGCTGGAAGACGATGTTATCGCCGCGGGGTGGTTTGAGCCGAAAGTGGTCTACGGATACTTCCCGGCGCAGGGTGACGGCAACGACGTGGTCGTGTATGCACCTCCCGCCAGCCAGTTGTCAGTGTCCGGTGAAAAGCAAAATGACAAGCAAAATGACAAGCAAAATGAAAAGCAAAATCTGAAAGAGCTCTTGCGCTTTACTTTTCCCCGCCAGCGCGAGGGGCGCCGGCTCTGCATCTCCGACTTTTTTGCCGCGCCGTCCTCGGGCAAAATAGACGTCCTCGGCCTCTCCTTAGTGACGATTGGTTCGAAGGCCTCGATTGAGACGCAACGGCTGTTCGAGGGTGGAGAATATACGCGCTATCTCTATCTCCACGGCCTGAGCGTGGAGACGGCCGAGGCGCTGGCCGAATACCATCATAAGAAGATGCGCGAAGAGTTAGGCATCGCCGGCGAGGATTCTCCGCACACTCGCGATCTGTTTCACCAGAAGTATCGCGGATCGCGCTATTCGTTCGGCTATCCCGCATGTCCAAATCTCGAGGACCAGACCAAGCTCTTCGCGTTGCTCAAGCCCGAAGAGAACGTCGGCGTGCGCCTGACTTCGGCCTACCTGCTGGAACCGGAACAGAGTACGTCGGCGATTGTTGTGCATCATCCCGGCGCGAAGTATTTTGTGGTGTGAGCGACCCGTCGCTGAGACAGATTCAATAGTCCGCGATTACTCACCCGTTCGCCGCTGTTCTGCTGGATCTACCTCTTGCTGCGGAATTTCCCTCCCGTACTTACGCCGGACATGTATCGAATTCTATGTCCTTCGGCACCCTGCCCACTTGAACCTTTCGTAACACTAGGATGCCTTTGTTTCTTTTGACAGGATGTTTGCGGTCGGGGAAAATGGCGAAGAATCATGCGCCAATAAACTCATTCCCCAACGTTACTAGAAGTGTAAGTGCACAACTCTGGAGAGGAAAACCTATGAAGAAAACGCTTATCGTTGGTGCTCTTTCTGTATGCCTGTCGTTTGCCGCCGGATTGGCGGTTGCCGAGCGGGTGCATGACTGGCACGATCTGGATGCGGTCCACAATCACGTGACCGAGGCCATCCACGAGATGGATCGGGCACGCGCTGCCAATCACTATGACATGAACGGGCATGGCGCAAAAGCAGAAGAGCATCTTCATGCGGCCGAACATGAGCTGCACGATGCCATCGAGACCATGCGCGCCGAGCGGTAAAGGTTATCAGGCGTAAGCCGTCAGCTAGCCATGCGGGGAAAAGCGTCCCGCTGGTGGATAGCTGGCGGCTTTTTGTTTATTTTGAAATGTCCCCACTCAACGTCTACCTCGCCGTGATCCCGATCAGGCGTCGAACGACACTGGCGACAGGTTGGCAAGGGCCGATCCGCTGAGCGCGAACTGTGTTAGTTGCTGCTGCAGCGTGGAATAGGCCTGTTGCGCCCCGGCAAGGTTGTTGGAGGAGAGGCTCTGGCCGATCTGGTTCAGGTCCTGCAGCGCGGCGTTCTGGCCGCTTGAATTTCCACTCCCCGCACCCGAAAAAGAATGGAACTTGCTGTACGCGATGGTGCCGGCGCTGTTCAAATTCTGCTGGACGTTAGCAACGTCCTTTTGCGCCGCCGAGAGGTTGCCCGATTGCAGATCGGAGTCGAGCTGATCGAGGGCCTGGTGGGTGGGTACTGTTGAAGTGGGAGAAGGCGATTGCGGGGTTTTTCCCAGCGTGCTGGCAGGCTGAGAGAAAGCCTGTTTCAAACTGGCGAAGTCGGACTGCGCGGCACTAAGGTTGCCCGACTGCAAAGCCTGACTGAGTTGTTGAATCTGCTGCTGGTACGAGTTGTTGGCCGCACTGAGCTGGAACGGATTAGAGAAAGTGTTTTGAATCGCGGAGATGGACATGGATAAACCTCGATGTGGAGTAGCGAAACTCTTCAAGGAAATTCGCTGGTGAAAAGACTGCTGGTGAAGACAGTTGCCGGCGAAGTTTCCGAGTGAACGGTTGCAGTAGAAGCACGCTCAGTTCCAGCTGACCCGGTCGGGGCGCACAAGTAATCGATGCAGTGTTTTGTGGGGGTTAGGAACAGCGGCTTTCGCAGAGATCCTGCAACTCCTCGCCAGCAGGCAAGACCTGCCGCGTCGGTAGCGGCAAAATTTGCCGCGGCGCTGGTGAGTGGACTATATCAACTCCGGTTCTTGAATCCCAAATCAGAATCAGTACACTGGTCGCATGGCGCGAAAGTTCAAAGACTTGTCAGAGCGCGAGATTTTGGCGCTGGCGATTTCACTGGAAGAAGAAGACGGACGCATCTACGCGGACTTTGCTGAGGCCTTCCGCGACACCTATCCCGCAACCGCAAAGCTGTTCGACGACATGGGGGCCGAGGAGTCCGAACATCGTGCCTTTCTCTTCGAAACCTACCGCGCGCGCTTTGGCGACCACATTCCGCTGATTCGGCGTGAAGACGTGAAGGGATTCGTCCGCTGGCGTCCATTCTGGCGGGCGCGTCCTCTGAAGATTGCCGAGGCCCGCAAGCAGGCGGAACTCATGGAACTCGAGACCCGCCAGTTTTATCAGAAAGCGATGTTGCAGGTCACGGATGCTGGGATTAGGAAACTGCTCGGCGATCTGGAGGAAATCGAACGCAAACACCAGGTCACGGCCGGGGCCATGCAAGAGAACATGCCCACCTCGGTGAAAAAGACCGAAGAAGAAGCGCAGCGGCGATTGTTCGTCTTGCAAATCGTGCAGCCCGGCCTTGCGGGGTTGATCGATGGATC
>PMSZ01000195.1 GCA_003168235.1 Acidobacteriaceae bacterium | reverse complement strand
GAGCTCAAGTTCAAAGGCAACGGAGTATCCGAGCTCATCCCACCGAGAAGGGCGGTGTCGGTGTTGCCGACAAATACATACACGGTGGTTACGCCCGGAGCCATGCCCGCCGACTGAGTGATGTCAAGCGTCTGCTCGGTGTCGTCGCAGCCTTGCGAAGCCAAGCAGCTCAGGCTGCTTCCGTCGGTAGAAATGCCAACCACGGCTGCAGTTCTGGTTTGATTGGCGTTCTTGTAATAGGTGTTCACGTCGGCAATATCAAATCCGAGGTACTCGAGCAAACCGACGTTCTGGCCGGAGCCGGTGAGGGCCGTTGACTCGTAATAGGCCGCGCGCATGTCGCTGCCGCAGAAAGACTGACCAGGGCAAGAGCCGGTAGTAGCGTTGGAACGGACCCCCTGAGGACTTCTACGCTGGAGGGCGGGACGCGGGATCGAATAGTTGTCCAACCCCGAGATGTGCCAGAGTTGGATGGAAAGGTCTACGCTGGGCTCGCGGTCCGGAGCATAGAATGTGCGGTCTTCCGTGGGATGCTGGTAGACATTCATCTTTACATGGAAGGCTGCCTCGATGGCTGACACCGAGCCCTTGAGCTGGACATCCATGGAATCGCGGGAGCCGCCGAGCACGGTGAATCCGCTGGCCGTCGCGAAATGAATCAGCGCGTTATAGTCCTGCTGGCTGGGACCAAACCGCGCAGTGAAATCTTCCACCGTAAGAAAGTGCCGGTAAGAGGAACTGGAAGGATCATAGACAGCACGGAGAAAACTCTCCAACCCCGCCTGATCGCGCAGCGGAAGAACGATGTCGAAATGCAAGGATTGGGTTGCGGGAAGTCTTCCGAGCGATTTGGCTTGTCCATTGAGAACTACTTGACGCACATGATGCGTTAGCAGGGTCTGTGACTGAGCCTGGGAAGCGATGGTCGCGCACAAAATGATCGCAGCCATCGTTAGCAAGAATGCACTGGGTCTTCGAATCACGATTTCTCCTTGAGGGTTTAGACAGAATTTGCTTCTAGGGTTCTGGGGATAAGAGCAAAGGGAACTCCCCGACTGAGAACTCTGGCCTCGGCATAGTACTACGGTTGCACCGCGCGCAACACAACGAATTTGTAAATTTGCAATATGAGGAGAAGCGATCCCGGCCTATATGCAAATTCTTGCAAACTCGCGCCCCGCGCGCCGTCCGCGAACTGCGGGTCGTCGACCTCGCCAGGTTTGTGACGGACTTCTGCCAGCCGATTCGTCCGCGCGTCTCAGCCTCCTTCTTATCACGTATAATCGTCTTTTCCCGCTCATGAGCTACACCGTCCTGGCGCGCAAATATCGTCCGCAGAAATTCTCCGAGGTGATCGGACAAGAGCACGTCACCCGCACCCTGCAGAACGCGCTCGAACAAGGGCGCACCGCCCATGGTTACATCTTCAGCGGGCATCGGGGCATTGGGAAGACAACGGTGGCGCGCATTCTGGCCGCGGCCTTGAATTGCCGCTCGTCTCTTAATAGTGGCGGCGACAAGCCGGTGGCGGAGCCTTGCGGCATCTGCGAATCCTGCACTGAGATTCGCGCCGGCAATGCGGTTGATGTGATCGAGATCGACGCCGCCACCAACCGCGGCATCGACGAAATTCGCGAACTGCGCGAGGCCGCGCGCTACCGGCCGGCGCGCGACCGCTTCAAGATTTACATACTCGATGAAGCGCACCAGATCACGGACGCAGCATTCAATGCGCTGCTGAAGACTCTGGAGGAGCCGCCGAGCCACGTCATCTTTATGATGGCGACGACGCAGCCAGAGGACATTCCGCAGACGATCCGGTCGCGGTGCCAGCATTTCAGTTTTCGGGCGGTGAAGTTCGAAGACATCATGGGGCAACTGCGCGACATCGTGAGGCAGGAGAAGATTGGCGCCGACGACGACGCGCTGGCGTTGCTGGCCGAGGCGGGCGATGGCTCGCTACGCGACGCGCTTTCGATTCTCGATCAGGCGATTGCTTCGACCGCAGACCACCTGACGCTGGATGCGGTGCGGAGCTTGATTGGATCGGCTCCGGCGACGGCGCTGGAGACGGTGATGCAGGCGGTGGCCGAGGCTTCGAGCGAAAACAATTCGAGCGAAAAGATTTTGACGCTGGTGGACGAACTGATTGGCGAGGGGCACAGTCCGACGCACTTTGCGCGGCAACTGGTGCGATTTCTGCGCAATGTGACGGTGGCGAAAATCGCAGGCAAGGATTCGGCGCTGCTGCAGATTTCTTCCGACGAGCGGGCGCGGGTGGGGCGGATTGCCGAACTGTTCAGCGAGGAAGACCTGGCGCGGCATTTGCAGATCATGCTGCGCACGCATGGAGAGCTGGGATACCGGCAGGAGCAGCGCTTTCATCTGGAATTGGGACTGCTGAAGATGGCACATGCGCAGCGGCTGCTTCCGATCGAACAGTTGCTGAGCGATGCGGCGGCCTCCTCGGGAACAGCGCGTCCTACGCCGCGAATGGCGGCAGTTCCGGGTGCGCGAGCGATTTCGCCGCTGGCGGAGAATCGGAACTCGGAGTCGCCGGCGCGGGCACCCTCGGTCTCGCCGTTTGCGGCGGACTCGGCGCGCAAGGGGAATCCCAAGGCGGAAGCAGCGCAAGAGACTGCGGCATACGCGGGCGAGGGCGCCCGCGCCACACAGAGCTACGGCGGAGCGAGCGCGAACGTCGTCATCATGGGATCATCTGCTCCAAAGATCGAAGAGTCAGCGATCCCAGATTTCGCGATCCCAGAGTCCGCCGTCAAAGAGTCAGCGCCGGGGCCGGTGCTGCAGCCCGATCTGCAGCCCGATCGTCAGCCTGATCCTCAGCCTGATCCTCGGCCAAACGAGCGGGTGCGGCCGCGGGCCGAGACTCGGGTGGAAGCTGACGCTGAGTCGCTTCGGGTCGCGGTGCTCAACGCGTTGGGCAATCAGCCGATGCTGATCTCATTGATCGAAAACGGGGAGTGGCGGCTGGAGGGGAGCACGCTGACGGCCAAGGTCGCGGCCTCCGGAACGATGATCGAAATGTCATTCACCGCCGAGGCCCGGCGAATTGCGAGCGCGGCGGCGAGCGGGCTGGCGGGGAGACCGATGAAGGTAGTGGTTGAACCGGGCGGAGTAGCGCAAGGGGCGGGACCGTTTGCGGAGCGCGGGTCAGGGTCTGCTTCGTCTGGCTCTAATGGAAGCGCGCGCAGCCGCGCGGAACAGGATCCAGTGGTGCAGCGCATGAAAGAAAAGTTCGGAGCGGAAATCAGGACGGTGATTGATTATCGGGAGAGAGGGTAGTGCAATTTTGTAATCTGGTGATCGGGTAATTTTGTAATCTGAAACCGCAAGCCCACAGGTTTGAGATTACCAAATTACACAATTGCAGGATTGCCAAATTGCAATTTTGTGATTTGGTAATTGGGTAATTTTGTAATTTGAAACTGCAAGCCCACGGGTTTGAGATTACCAAATTACACAATTGCAAAATCGCCAACTTCTTATGTCTGAATTCAATTTGCAGGAACTCATGGCGAAGGCCAAGCAGCAGGCGGAAGTGCTGCAGAAAAAGATGGAGCAGACGGTGATTGAAGCATCGTCGGGCGGGGGATCAGTCACGGTGAAGATGGATGGACGCAAGCAGGTGCTGGGGATCAAGATCGATCCTGAAGCGGTGAAGGCGGGTGACGTCGAAATGCTGCAGGACCTGGTCATGGCCGCGCTGAACGAGGCCAGCCGCAAGGTCGACCAGGCTTTGCAATCGAGCGTGGGCGGGATGTTGGGCGGACTCTCGGGGATTTTGTAAATTGGTAATTTGTAATTTGGTAATTTGAAACTCAGATCGGTTTCAAATTACCAAATTATCCGATTACAAAATTACAAAATCCTATGTCTCGCTTTGCCGAGCCGATGACCCGGCTGATCGACCAACTGAAGAAGCTGCCGGGGATCGGCAGCAAGAGCGCACAGCGTCTGGCGTTTCATATCCTGCGTTCGAGCGAGGATGACGCCGAAGCGCTGGCCGCCGCGGTGCGCGACG
This sequence comes from Acidobacteriaceae bacterium, assembly GCA_003168235.1. Classification (GTDB taxonomy): domain Bacteria; phylum Acidobacteriota; class Terriglobia; order Terriglobales; family Acidobacteriaceae; genus Acidiflorens. Next base: position 5,155 of record PMSZ01000195.1, on the reverse strand, counting down.
TGAAGGCGAGCCTGCGCCTGTGCTCGGTGTGCAATAACATCACCGATGTCGATCCGTGTGTTTATTGCAGCAGCGCTACCCGAAACCGGAAACTGGTGTGCGTGGTCGAGGAGCCGACGAACATTGCGGCCATCGAAAAGACACGGCATTTCAATGGCGTTTATCACGTGCTGCACGGATCGATTTCGCCGTTGCATGGGGTTGGTCCGGAGCAGTTGCGCATTGCCAATCTGATGACGCGCGTGGGCGCGGGCGATGTGGAAGAAGTGATTCTGGCGACCAATCCGACGGTTGAGGGAGAAGCGACGGCCACTTATCTGGCGCAACAATTACGGCGTCAGGGATTGCGCGTGACCCGCATCGCCATGGGAATACCGGTCGGCAGCGACATTGAATATACGGATGAAGTCACCATGCTGAAGGCCATGGAAGGGCGTCGGGATATGTAGTTGGGGGAAGGCTTGGCTGGGATGTTTTTTGTGCTGGGCTTTGTGCTGAACTTTGCTCTGAACTCTGCTCTGAACTCTGCCCTGAACTCTGCCCTGAACGGCGCGCACTCAACGGCGGACAAACAATGGTGCGCTCCCAATGGCACGGCTAGCTGACTGGCCTTTCGCGGGCGGGGGCGCCCGCGCCACACGTGGCACTCCTCTTCCCGGCAGGTTACCGAAAGGTACTGGTTGACGGCGGCCCAACCTCGCTATAATCACCGCAAAATCGACATTCTGTTCGAGGAACCGACCTATGGGCCGCGTGGTTCGCTCTGCGCAATTCATTGTTTCGCAAATCGTCGTTTCGCAAGTCATCCTTCTTTTATGTGCCGCCATGTTTCTGCTGGCAACGGGCACGATGCGCGCACAGGATACGGTGCCGGGTTCCGCGCCGTCGTCTCAGGATATTCGGCAGGATACTGGGCAGGAAATTGGCGGACCGCAGGATTGGAGTAACCGGCACGTCATTTACACGCGCAACGGTTCGGCTGAGGACATGCTGAAGGTCCGCGACGATCCGCGGTTTCAGAGCAGCGTTATTCAGCGTTATCTGAGGGAGCACGGCACCGGATTCAGCGAGTCGGGATTCAGAGAATCTGGGTTGGAGGCGCTGCCGCCGTGGGACCCGATCGCATACGATCCGGCTTCGGTTTTGATCAACCAGCGCCCCAAGCGTGACTGGTCGGTTTCGCTGGGACCGACGGCAGGCATGGCCATAGGTGAAAGCCCGGCGGTACACACGGCCAGCTACACCAGTCCCAGTTGCAGCGACTTTATCGTGTACACGATTAACGCGACTCCGTCGGCTGCGCAGGCCAATCTGATTGGGTTTACCAATCTCTATACTGACGGAGCCGGCACCGGATACTGCTCAGGCCTCACGGGTCCGAGCGTTCTGTTCGCATACGACATCGGGTCGGGTGCTTCGCCGCTGTCGCCCGTGCTTTCGCTGGATGGGACCAGAGTAGCGTGGATCGAGAACCGGACGGCTACCGCATCTTATTTGCACATTACGATCTGGGTGGCCAACCAGGGGGAGAGCGCGACGTTCCCGAAGACCCCGGTCGGAAGTTTCGTGAACGGAGTCTGTAACCCGATCGGCACATCGTGCGACGAAGCCATTGAATACACCAACGCAACTTATTCTGGATGCCCGACCGCCTACGTCGCGGGAAACGGGCATTCCGACCTCTACGTTGACTACAACACCGATACGGCCTTCATCAGCGCCAACAACGGACTGCTTTACCACATCAGCAACATCTTCAGTACGACGATCACGCCCAGCATCGATTTCTGCGTCCCGGTGAACACCAGCTTCGAGACTACGCCGAGTTCGGCCATGAGCGGGCCGGTCTATGACAGTGTGAACAACGAGGTGTACATTACCGATTCGGAAAAGATCTATGCCTATAACGTAATTACGGCTGCGCCAGCCGGCTTCACGCTCGCGGCTTCGTACACGTACGGAAACAGCGGGAGTAATTACAACTACCAGACGGGTCCGGGGCCGGTGGTAGACGTGTTTAACGGCTATGTGTACGTGTTTTCCACCTACGACGCGGCCGGCGAAACGTCGGTGACGCAGTTGCCGACGAGCCTGGCAACGGCGGCTCCAGTGGAGCTGGGGCCGAAAAGCACGAATGTCAATCCGCTGTTGTTCTACGGCACGTTCGATAACAACTATTTCACCTATGGGCCGGAGAGCGCGCTCTCCACTTTATACAGCTGCGGCACCGACTCGACGACGAAAACTGCGCAAGACCTATTCTCGATCAGTTTCAATGCCTCCACGGGAGTGGTGAACAGCACTCCGGCGATGTCGTACAACACGCATGTGAACCCGGGCGGGAACGCCGGACTGTGCTCGCCGCTCACGGAATTTTACGATGGCACCAACGACCGGCTCTTCGTCGGCGTCGGAGAGGCGGGCGCGACCACGGGGTCGAATGTGGTCACGATGTGGAACATCAATAACCAACTGACGAACACCAGCGGACCCGGCGGCACATTGCCCACCTATACTGCCGAAGCCACTGGCTACGAGGGCGGCACGAGCAGCATGGCCGCAGACAATAATGCCAGCGGGACGGCGCAAGCTGAGAACATCTACTTCTCGACCGAGGAAGTGGGCACAGCTGCGACGAATGTTGCGGCAACTGGTGCTGGGACAACTGCCTATAACGTGACCGGCATCTACACCAACGGTACGACTTTCGCGCAGACTGCCGGTCTGGACAACGATGGCAATGCGTATTCGGAAACTGAGATCGGCAGCACGATCACCTGGAACGGCAACACCTTCAACATCGGGCCAGCGAACGCGGTAGACGTCTGGTCGAACACCACCATCAAGCTGCCTGCGGCTTCGTACAGCACGTTACAGATTCTTGCCTCGGGGGTGAATGGCAATCAGACCGGGCAGGTGTTCACGGTCACCTACTCGGACAACTCTACGACAACGTTTACCCAGGACGTCAGCGATTGGTACACGGGACCGGTACCGTATGCGGTAGAGTCAATCGCCTCGACCATGACGTATGAAAATACCTACAACGGAGGCGAGCGCGTGCATGCGACGTACGTTTACGGCTACCAGTTCGCCATCAACGCCAACAAGACAGTCAAGAACCTCATTTTACCGGCCAACCGGGATGTGTGTGTGATGGCTGTCGCCCTCTCGACCGGTTGCGGGGGCGCCGACTATTGCGCGGTCAAGCTGACGCAGAGCGCGCTGCAGTAGGGTGCGGCGGATGCGTTGGATGGCGGTGCATTGGAGTTGGAACGGGAGCCTGATGTGCGAGTGCCACAGGCTGGCCCGAAATTTGTGGGGCTAGGAAGTCTTGGACCTAAGATGGCATTGGCTACTTTGGCTGCCAACTTTTCCGCAACTCAGAGCCTGCGTCTCAAAGACACGCTCGAATTGGAAGGCAGGCTTGCTATAGGTCTTCTTGGTTTGTTCTTTGTTGAGCAGTCGCTTCTCTTCAGATCCCGGGTTTCCATTCGCCATTAACGGTTTTCCTCTACAAAACAGACTTGTCCGTGCGACTGGAATTGTTGATTGGCGGGATTATACAGTCGGGCAAGCTCGCACTGAAAGCCTTTTCTCGGGCTGTCGCACAGGGGCGAACCTTATGAAGTAACCCTCGTGAAGTAGCTTCCTGAAGCAAGCTTCCTGAAGTGAGTATGCAACACTTTGAAGCATCGGCAAGCAGCCGGCCGGAGATGGCAGAGACCGGCGCCAAAACGCAGGATATAAATCCCTGTCGTATGTTTGGCTTGCAATTGGCGGCGGAATCATGACCTGGAGTCTCATCCTGGCCTCATAGTTGCACTGACTGGTAGTGTCCTCGCTCCGTTTGAACGCTTTGCTGGCGCGAGACCACATAAGCGGACGTGAATAACGTCTGCGACTCTGAGCCAGCCAGCGCCGACTGGAATGTAAACGCATTCAAGCGGCGCTTCTGAAACCGGGCCCAACCGCCCGGTTTCACTTTTTAGTTCAGGGGTTAAGGTCAGGTGTCAGGTGTCAGGTCTTAGGTCTTAGGGTTCAAACGGCTGGGCAATATCTCCCTGGCGACTGAGACACGGTTTTCAATCGCCGGTCGTTTCCAGCAGGAATCCGTTTCCTTCTTCATGCTCGGCGACCAATCCTTCGGGCAGGGTGCCGCGGTTGTATTCGGCCATGCGGTTTTTCCACTTGAGGAAGTCGGTGATGCTTTCGGGTTCGATGCGGATTTCGACGCGACGTAGACTTGCGAGCAGAAGATTCATCTCGTTCTGAAAGCCGGTCGCGGAGCGCAGGTTTTTGGCCGACGGTTTCACACGCTCGATCTCACGGGCGCACACTTCCAGCAATCCCCAGCCGGTGGGAAGTTCGCCGGTCTGGATCAGGCCCCTGGGTACAAGGTAATAACGCTCGCAGCCGACGCCGGTATCAGGATTCTGGCGGAAGTGTTTGTCGCGGTCGGCGAGGAAATCCGCGCGCGACAGTTTGCATTCAACCAGCACCGAATGGCAGGCCTTCTTCCATCCGATCGCGTCGGGCATTTCTCCGCTTACGCAGGCCTGTTCGCTAAGCACGACTCCGCAGCGATAGCGGCGCAGCCAGCGGACGGCCATGGAAACCAATTTTGCGTGGGTCACGCTTAGGAGTGTCGGGGAGAAAGAGGCTTCTGAAAAGTGGCAGAGGCGCTACCTGGGTGGTTCAGGTCGCAGGTGTCAGGTGTCAGGTCTTAGGTCTTAGGTCATAGATTTTCAGTTCTCAGTGATTTTCAGTTCTCAGTTCTCAGCATGCAGTCATAAGGCTTCAGCCAGCGGCTGGGATCCAGACGCGAGCACCCTTCTTTCGTTACGCTCGTAACCCCTTTACCGAGCGGGGATTACACAAGTATTACAAACAATTTCCTCCACTCTTGGTATTGTCCTAGTCGGACATCCATCCAATAGGTGTGGGGGAAACAATGAGCGAGACCATGCAGGACACAATCAGCGAAATGAGCGTTGAAACGAACAACGAAATGAACGACGATGCGATGCGCGCTGCCGGAGAAGGCAGCAATCGCAAGGATCGCGCTAGCCGAGACGGCTTCAACTGGGGGACGGCGATCGCCATGGGAATTTTTCATATCGGCGCCATCGCGGCATTATTTTTCTTTACCTGG
>PMSZ01000400.1 GCA_003168235.1 Acidobacteriaceae bacterium | reverse complement strand
CTGCGTGCCCTAGCGGGCAGTCAGAGAATCGAACCTTTCTCTGACAGAAGCACTTGAAAATGGCGACAGAATTTTAGCGACGCCCAGATTTCGTGTCTGTGAGTTTCAGCGCACACCCGGAAGAGTTCTCAGTTTCCGAAGGCCGATCAACCTAACCATGCTTGGATAACTCCGGATTGCCGACGATCCGGGACTTGACTCGATCCGTCACCCGTTGGACTCTGCGAAATACTGCTGCATCGGGATATTTCGCCAACTATCTACGGACGAGCGATCGAGCTACTGGATTAAGCCTACCCGCCGCAGAAGATTCTGGAACCGCGGGTCGTCGCGCAGCGGGTCGTAGGCGGGATCCACCTTGAGCGCGGTCAGACCGTTGGAATGCTGCGCATATGCCTTTTCCAGCCAGACGATGGCCTGATCATTGTTCCCCATCCCAATGTAGGCTGGGGCAATTACCATCGGATCCACGAGTTGTCGCTGGTTCAAATTCAGCAATTTCTTCAGTGCGTCCTCTGCTTTCGCCTGGTTTCCGGCCCGGCCATAGGTGTAGGCCAAGCTCGACCAGTGCCAGGGATTGTCCCCCGGCATGTGCTTTTCAATATCAACCTCCGCCTCTGCGAACATTCCTTTTTGCACATAGGCGGCGAAAATTATCGCGGTCCGAGGGAAGCTGGGGTCCAATTCCCGAACGGCGTTGAACTGGGCAATGGCCCGGTCGTATTGCCGGAAGTAATAGAGAATTGCTCCGTTGTCGGCGGCGATAATCAGCGAAAGTGGGTCCAATTGCCGCGCCCGTTCACTCTCGCGGAGAGCCTCATCGAAACGGCCTCGCCATGCCAAGTGCTCGGCGTACCAATGATGGCCGGTGGCATAGTTAGGGTTCAATTCAATCGCCCTTTTGAACTCCTTGTCGGCTGTTTGCCAGTCATAGTCATGATTTTGGACAATCAAAGCCAGCGCCGCGTGGGCTTCCGGCAGGTTGTCGTCAAGTTGTAATGCCCGCAGCGCGGCGGCACGTGCCTGGGATGCAGATCCGGCGGCCGGAGTTCCACTGTAAGTGCCGATCAGAGCGTAGCTGGCAGCCAGACCGGCGTAGGCCCGCGCGTAGGTGGGATCCTTATCCGTCGCTTGACGAAAATATCCGATCGCCTCCTGGAATCCCTCCACCGTTCTCTTGTTCCAGAAGTACTGTCCCTTTAAATAGAGGTTATATGCCTCGAAAGCCTCGGGAGAGAGAGTCGGTTCAGGAACGGGAGCAATCGGCCTGTTCTCTCCCAGAGCGCTTTGGATCTCGCCGGAAATTTCTTTCGCGATTTCGCTCTGCACCACCAATACATCCTTAGGTTCACGGTCATACTGCCGAGCCCAAAGGTGAGTCTGGTCTTTCATTTGAATGAGCTGGGCCGTGATCCTCACCCTCTCGACATCGCGTCTTACGCTCCCCTCCAACACATACTGCACTCCGAGTTCATGGGCGATCTGCTGCAGCGGTTCTTGGCTTCTCTTGTAGTGCATCACTGAAGTGCGGGCGATCACGCCCAAGTGCTCCGGATCGAGGCTCCCCAACTGCGTGATCATTTCCTCCGTCATGCCGTCGCTGAAGTATTCCTGACCTGCGTCCCCGGTAAGGTTTTCGAAGGGGAGAACTGCCAACATAGCTCGTCCCCCAGACCCGAAGGGCCGGACTTGGAACTCGAACCATTGGCGGTAAACAGCCCAACCAGCAATCAGGACGATCGCTGTCGCAAGAATCGATATCCCAAGCAATCGCCTTCGTCGAAACCAGGCAGTCGAATCCTCGCGGACCGAATATTGCGCCACCGCGGCCACCGCCTCCGGTTTCGCATCGGGACCCGTAACTGGCGCAATGACTGGCGAAATGACGGGCGCAATGAAACGATAGCCCCAGCCTGTGACTGTTTGTATGAACTGCGGCTGCTCGGGATCGTCCTTCAGGGCCTGCCGAATTTTACGAATGGCGCCGTTGATACTGTTGTCCGTATCGAGAAAAACGCCGTTGCCCCAGATCCGCTCAATGATCTGCTCGCGCGAGACCGTCTCGCCATTTTTTTCGATTAGCAGAACAAGAATTTCGGTTGGAATGCGCTCCAGTTTCAAGGTCCGCCCGGCGCGAGACAGTTTCTGTGAGCGCCGGTCAAGCTCGAAATCGTCCCCGAATCGGATTGGAGTGGACTCCATACGCGGCTTCCAGATGGAGCCAGCCATTCTACCAATGCGATGCGCAGGCCCGGTCAAAATAGTCACTGCCGGCCTTCGAAATCCGGTCGAAATCCTGGAGAGGCGTGATTCGAGAAGGGCGGACGGTCGCGCCCTTTGGCAGGCGGGTCTCTATTCCTCGCTAAGGCGTCAGAAATCTCTTTTGCTTTGTGAGGGTTAGCGGGACATGAAAATTAAGCACCCGACAGCGCACCGCTATTGGAAAGTTGCCCCGATTTCTCCAATATCCAGCGCGTTGGGCGCAGCAGGGTGGGACGGATGTTTTCTACGCGCCACCTCGCCGTAAGCCGGTCCCCATCGCAAGTCAAACACTAAATCATCTACAGGAGAAGGAAAATGAGAGCATTTTCGAGAACAAGCAAAAGCAGCGTGATATTTCTGGCAGCTGCGACCTGTGTGGTTCTGGCGGGAGCAATCGCAGCCTTCGCCGTTCCAGCGACGCAAGTCTTCCGTTCCACAAACAGCCCCGTGACGTTCACGGGAGTGTGTTGTTCTTTGTGGGGTGAGTCAGTCAGCATAACCGAGCCAAAAGCAGTTACTGCCGTGCTTGTAACATTCAATACAGACTATCAGGCCACCGCTGAGGGAAATGTCGGGATCAGTCTCAATGGCGGATCCTGCAACATCTTCTTCGGATCGAACCGGCTGCCGGAGTTCAACCTGGGCACGGGAGGTAACGGACCGTTCGGCAACGTCAACTATCAGTGGGTGATCAATCCGTCAGATGACTTAAAAGTGGGCAAAAACACGTTCGAGTTGTGCGGCGGCGGTTCTGAGGGAGATAGCAGCACGATTGTCCTTGGCTTCAACACACTCGCAGTGCAGATTTCAAAATAGCCACGAATTGCCCGGGGATTGTGAAATCGGGCTGTTCTCCTTTATGTGCGTGGAGGATGGCCCGCTCCGGTTCATGAATTGGAGCGTAAGAAAATTAGGGCTGGGACGGATCGCCACTATTGTCATCGTCTTTTCCGGCCGGACAAAATGCAGGCTCCCAGCAACTCAGGCAGTACCAATAATAAAGCGTCGTCAGGAGGAATGTTATGAAGCTTGGCAAAGGGCTATACATCTCTTTGTGGTGCTCGCTGGCGAGCGCCCAGATCACTTGTACAACCGGATATTCCTGCCAGACGAATTCTGTTCCCGTATTTGCGAGCAATGGCGGCAATGCCCAGGTTACCGACTCGATCATCCAACAATCCGGATCGACAGTCTCTGTGGGTGGTGCCCTTTCTGTGAGTGGCGCCCTCACCACGACCGGCTTGATTTCCGGCAGCGAGTTTGAGATCGGCGGCAGCCTGTTCGCTTTCGGTTCCGCCGCCAACGAAAACGCATTCCTCGGCTTCGCCGGCAATTCCGCCCTCACGGGAACCGGCAACACCGCGATCGGGAGCAGCGCGCTCGTTGGCGACACAACCGGGGTTGACAACACCGCCACTGGTGAGGAAGCACTGGAAAAAAACACCACAGGCCAATACAACACTGCCGCTGGCGTGGTCTCGCTTGTCCTCAACACTACAGGCAGCTCCAACACTGCTGTCGGTGTCGATGCTGTGTATCAGAACACGACTGGGAACTACAACACAGGAATTGGCTTTGGCGCGGGCCCTCTGAGTGGAAATCTCTCGAATACAACTGCAATTGGCGCCTGGTCGGCAACCTACAAGAGCAATACGCTGATTTTGGGGGGCACGGGGGAATACGCTGTAACCGTGGGGATCGGCCTCATAAATCCATTCAGCGACTACGCCTTGGATATAGACACCACACAGGACAGCAATGGCGTGATCAACGGAGGCGTAGTTGTCAACGCCAGCGGCGGAAATCTGTACTTGGGGATGACGGAGGGCACGCACAAATTCCGCGTCGACACCAACGGCGTAGCCTACGCAGATGGCGGGTTCTACTCCAGTGGCGCCGACTTCGCCGAGTCGGTCGCCGTAAAAGGCAAACGCTCGCAATACGAGCCGGGCGATGTACTCGAGATTGACCAGAACGCAAAGCGGCATCTCACCCTCGCCAATCATCCGTATGCCACGCTGGTCGCCGGAATCTACTCCACCAAGCCAGGGTTGCTGGCATCGCCGCATCATATCGATGATGAATCCTTCGAGTCGGGCGAGGTGCCATTGGCAATAGTCGGCATCGTCCCGTGCAAGGTCACCGCGGAGAACGGACCCATCGCCGCGGGCGACTTGTTAGTCACTTCCTCCCGCGCCGGCTATGCCATGAAGGGAACTGATCGCCGCCGTCTGGTGGGAGCCGTTGTGGGCAAGGCGCTCGAACCGTTGCCCGTTGGCAAAGGAGCGATCGAGGTCTTAGTTACATTGCAATAACGCGTAACGATCGCCCCGGCCAGCCTGAGTCGAGGTCAATCTTGTAAAGGAAGGTTTGCCAACAACCCGGGAGGTGACGCGATATTCGTAAACACAAGGGGCGTCTCGTTACCAATCCCGCATCACTTTCGGTTTAATAGGTGGGCAATCGATTCGGCGCGCCGTAAGTAACTGCGTAGGGAGTATGTGGTCCGTGAGGTCCGAACGGTTGAAGTAGGTTGGTTTGAGTCGATGGTCGCTCGCCAAGCGGGCCTGATCGGTGTAGTGCATTGCGGGATAAAATACGCCAACGTGTCACGATGGCGGAACTTGACGAGGCATCCGAAAGGTCCGAAAGCACGCATACATTCGAGGGTGAGGTTGTTTGGCAGTTGACGAGGAAAAAGGAAAGACAGGGCAGGTTGAGGCGCGCAGACTTGAGTATATTACCTGACCAAATATTCGTGCGAGCGAGCCTTCTGGCGCATCAAGGTGGGGAGGTGGACCTAACTTCGGAAACGGCGGAGGGCGCGAGCGCCACGAGTCAGCTAAGGGCCTTGTCGCGTCGATCTTCAGGACGGCGTGGAGCATCACCGCGGCGCCGGGTTACGGGTTGACCCCAGATTTGTACCGACAAGTCGGCTTAGGGTAAGCGATTCGCGCTTACTGCTGGTTGACGGGCAACCCTTTCACGATCCGGTAAGGTAAGGATTGCCGACCATACGCCCAGATCCTCGCCTGCTTGCCACAATCAGTCTCCGACCTCGTCGCAGAGACGCAGAAGAACAGTCAGAGCAGGAGATTCTATCTGCTCTCTTAGAGTGACTCATATTCCTAGAGGTCACGGGCCCATGCGACCTCGGCGGGGGGTGTCTCCCCGATGGCCATTGTGGTCCAACGAGCTGAGCCCCAAATCGGCCAAAGCGCATTTGCTGCTGAAGCCGCTCACTAAGGGGACTAGCCTCAGCCATTTCGGAACTGGGACGACGGTCGTCTAAGCGCACGCACCGCGCGTCAGGTCGCAGCTGCCTTCACGCGCCGCGTTTGCGCCGAAACTCATGGCTCTTGGCTCAGGAAGATCTTGTTGCCGTAGAGGTCTTCACACTGCACTCCCATGCCCCACGGGCCCGACTGCGGCTCGCCGAGAAACTTCACGCCCAGCGGCTTCATCCGCGTGTAGTCGCCGATGCAGTCCGACGTGTCGAGGCCCAGGAAGGCGTGGCTACCACCCTGCTTGCCCACTATCGCCTTGTCGTCGGCCTTCTTGGCCAACTCTAGCGCGAGCGTAAGGTCGCGGTTCTTCGGCAGCGAGATCGTTACCCAGCGGCTCTCTCCGAAGGGCTTGTCCTCGCGGAGTTCGAAACCAAGTTTCCGTGTGTAGAACTCGATGGCCGCGTCCTGGTCGAGGACCAGCACGCTGATGATCTTTACCCTGTTCATTGGAGTATCTCCCGTTGGTTAATTTGACTGCGCCGCCAGTCTAGCGGCGCCCTGGCCGACGGGATTGTAGAAAAACGACATTGTCGCGGTCGCGGAAAATGGCCTGGATGGACCGCATCTCGCGGGCGAACTCGCTGGGGGTGCGGTCCGCGAACTCCTTGAAGTCGCGAACGAAGTGGGCCTGATCGGCATACCCGTGTTTATAGGCCAGCGTGGTCAGGCTCTGCTCCGGGTCGAACATCAGTCGCTTCCGGACCTCCTCAAAGCGGATCGAGCGCGCCAGCGTTTTTGCTGAGACCCCGACCACGTCCTGGAACTGTCGCTGCAGCTGCCGGGTGGAGAGGTTGCAATGGTCCGCCAGTTCGGCGACGCGAAACTGTCCCTTCTGGAGATAGAGCATCTTCGCCGCGGACTGTATCTTCTTCAGATCAACCCTCGCGGTCAGCAGCCTCTCGATGAGGTGATCTTCGACGATGGCGACGGCGGCATCATAGTCATCTTCACGAACCGAGGATTCGATCCGAGTCCCCAAGTCGTCCCACTCCCGCCCCAGCGTTGCCGACAGGTTGTCGAGTCCCCGCGCTCGATCGGCGAGGAAGGGCAGCGCGCCCCAGGCGTAAAATCTCGTTGCCACAAGCTTGACCGTCCCATCGCAACGAAAGATTAGGGGCTTGCTCTGTAGGCCCACCAGGATAGCCCTCGGCATCTCGCGGTCTGGTGCGTTTTCCGCTTGCAACACGTACGGCGCCCCCAAGTTGACGATCAGCTCGATGTACGCATCGGGCGTCACGTCCTCCGCGGGATGCTCAGACGTGTACTCACGCTCCATGATCCAGAAACACTTCACATGATCCTGAAGCGATGAGTGAGGCAGGTGCTCCTTGTATTTCACGTTCTACCCTCGCGCCACATATTCGCGCCCCCCGAGGCCGACCACCTGGTGCAACTCAGACGATCTGACTGCGAAGATATCCTTATTGGTCCAGCACTTTCAATGCCCTGTGGTGTGTTAACCGACAGTAGTACCCAATACCTCATGAATCACCTCGGTGGTGTTGCAAGGTGGATGTCGCCCTGCCGAATAACTAACATTGAGAAGAGTCTCGACACGCCCTAAATCTTTCTTGTGAAAATCTTGAGTGGTAGAAATCACCACGCCGAGTCGATGCGGTACTTTGCAGTCTTTGATTTACCATCTTTGTCCCACGGTTTGAGAACCACCCGCATCATCTGAAATGGACATATGACAATTGCCACCATAAGAAACCGACCTGATCGTGATGGTCATTGGATAATCGTTTATGTCTCTCTTCTTTGCCGACACAGGCACAGCAGTAATAGCAAGCATCAGTAATTCCGGCAATCTCCCCAAGGCGGCCGAAAACTATTGTGTCACGATCTGCCATATTCTTTTCATGTGTGGGCGCTACCGATTATCGCGAAGAAAGAAGATTGTTGAAGAATATTTCGACACCTCTGGTGATGAAGACTGGTCTCCCCGCTACAACATCGCTCCAACCCAGCCTGTTCCGATTATTCGCCAGAATCCAAAGGAACCCCGTCGTGAGTTGTCCCTGGTCCGATGGGGTCTAATCCCTCCATTTTCCAAAAACCCGACTGGCCCTGTGATGATAAACGCAAGATCGGAATGCAAACGTTTCAGAAGTCGCTTACGAGCCTGCTCAATTCTGCACACACCACACGCCAATGTTGTATCCCTGGCTGTTGTCACACGCATTGGAGTCGCTGAACCCAACTACAGGTTGAACATTTGCGGTGCCAGAAACAAAACCGGGATCGAAAATTCCCACTTCACCATCATCGCCCTCGGCTCCGCTTGTCCACAAACTGCAATTCGTTGGGACCCCGCCGCCAGGTGCCGAGTTCGAGGAGTAACCTGAACGGACCCAACCTATACCTAGAGCTGCCGAAGGGGGGCCTGCTCCATCGTCGGCTGCTGATCGACCGAGAGTATTGTTGTAGGTAAGGACCGCCGGATCCATGATCTCGGCGAATGAAGCGAAGTGATAGCCCGACTTACACGCATTCAGCGCCTGGTTCCCGTTGAATGTCTCCTTCGTCAGGTAGTATTGCTGCTTTGGGGCAGTTGTGTCAGGCGTGTGCGTTTCCGCACCGCTGAAGCCGCGTGTAAGCAATGAAACAGCGACCAGAACCAACAGACCAAAACTGATGGTACGGATTGCATTCATATTTGCCTGTTGCATTTGCCATCCTCCTGTTATTCGCGTGACGCCAGGGTTCAAATCCCCCCGAAACCACGCCACTTTAACAACTCCATAGGTGATGGGCAAGAGGTTTTTCAATTAGGAATGAAGGATGCTCGTGCTGTGAGTGATATGTTGAAGACTTACGACGCACGGTTGATGCGGTCATATCCCGTGAGCACTCGGATCAACAGTGTGGTCAATGATGACCCTCAATGTTCCGCTCCTGTGGAGCTTTCCCATATTCAGAATGATTTGTTTTCCTAGTGTTCCAGCCCAAGGACGCGAAGCCATTCCGCGAGACCTTAGCCCTCAATCCCTTGAAAAATAAAGCGCTCTGTAGAACTTGAAACCGTCTGGTTTGCAGACGAACTGTATACTCACGCGGCCTTTCGTGGCCATTAGATACACAATTAAACTGTTGGCAAAACTTCCGGAGTCGAAACGAAACTGGTCCGCGTGAGCGAGAACTTCGTTCGGATTCGAGAGCCAGCCTTCGCCGTCAATTTCTATGTTACTCGGCCTGATCGGTCCCGGTATTTCTGAACCAGGTG
>PMSZ01000063.1 GCA_003168235.1 Acidobacteriaceae bacterium | reverse complement strand
ACAAAGGTGGTGCCGCCCTGCATAAGATAGGAGAGGCTTGCTGGATCATCTGCTCGGATTCTAAAGCATGCGCGTTATATTTGAGCCACACGTCGGATACGCAAACAGCACGTGCTTTAAATCGGTGGACCGCATTCCGGAACGGATGGCAAGCGCGAAAAGATTGATGACTTCGCCGGCCTCGCTCCCTAGAATATGAGCGCCCAGAACGCGGTCCGTGCCTTCCTCCACGAGCACTTTGTAGCCGGAATGTGTTTCCGCAATCCTTCGAGACGAATACCACGCTGAGGTCATCTCCTTATTGACCCTGAACTTAAGTTTTTGCTCACGTGCCCCTCGTTCGCTGAGACCTACAGCAGCGAGCGAAGGGATCGTGAAAACGACCGACGGAACGCCGAGGTAATTCGGTTTCTGATGGTTGCCCTTCAAGAGGTTTGCGGCCACAATCAGCCCTTCATAGCTTGCCACAGGTGCCAGCGGCGGGCCCCCACTGGCGGCGGCATCTCCCGCTGCATACACCGCTGGATTCGACACACTTTGCAGAAATTCATTGATTCGCACTCCCCGCTTCTCCCATTCGATCCCCGCAGCATCCAGATTCAGACCCTCGATCTCGGGCACGCGACCCGCAGCATGCACAACCATATCCGTCTGAAACGTGCCTGTCTCTCCAGAGGCCAATGCCCTGACAATCAAATGAGCCACGCTCTTTTCGATCCCTATCGCTTCGGTTCCCAGATGAACGTCAATGCCAAGGTCGCGAGTCCGCTCAACCAGTTGATCAACGAGATCCGAGTCAAAAAGGGTAAGAGGGCGCGGGCCGCGGTGGAGGATTGTGACCTGCGATCCCGCACGCGCGGCTACATGCGCAAACTCAAACGCGATATACCCGCCTCCGATAAAGAGAATCCGCCGCGGGAGTTCATTCAACTCCAGGAACTGATCGCTGGTCGTAAGGTGCTCAGCCCCAGGAATCCCCAAATCTGTCGGTACCTCCCCGGCCGCGATAACGACGTGCCGTCCCTCCAACGTCTCTTCTCCTACTTGTACTGTGGTTGGACCGGCGAAGGACGCCCGACCATGGAACGCCGCGATGCCGGCCTTCGCGAATCCTTCTTCGCGCCGTTCTGGAACGGGCTCAGTGAAAGAACGCTTGAAACGCATTAGCTCGGGCCAATCAATCTGAAGCTTCGCGGCCCGAATTCCTTTTCCTTTCATTCGACGAGTCCAGTCAACGGCTTCGGCAGCACCAACGAGCACTTTCTTCGGGTCGCATCCCCGTAGGGCACAGGTACCTCCGAATGGCCTCGAATCCACGATCGCGACCTGCCATCCTGCTTCGCGACAGTGCGACGCCACCGCCGAGGCGCCTGATCCTGTTCCAATTGCGATCACATCAAATTTTCTAGGCATCTTCCCCTCAAGCATTTTGCATGGCTGCAGTGGATTTCGGCCGGTGAAATGGAAAGTTCGCGACGGTTCGGTTGTGATCGAGCCGTCCTGACAAATGTGGAAGTGATTTTGGTTTCGATGTCGCGTTGTCGTGCCGCATAAGACCGTCGACGTATGCTATTTCGGAGGTTCACCCCGGTTCGCGTCGTCCTGCACGGACTTCGTCGTAGCCGACTTCGCGATCGCCGACTTGGTGGACGAACCACATGCGGCGGGGGGATTCGTCATTTCCCTGGCAAATACACGGTAGCTCGGCCCCTCCGGCCGCAACGTCGACCAGTACCCTGACCGGCTCAGCAAGGGTTTGTGCTGAACGATTATCTGGTTGAACAGAATCCTCACTCCACACTCCAGATTGTTCTTCGGCTGGAGGATGGTTTTGGCCGGATCGTTCGCCTTTAGCGCTCGGTCCATCGCCCAATTGAAATCGCATCCGTAACGCTTGTGGTCGGCGTAAGAAAGCTGCAACAATCCTTCACTGCGTGTGGCCAGTGCGCGTTCCGGCTGGCCGTGACGGACGCTCGTATTCGAATCTAGTCCGGCTTCAGCCCCAGCAAGCGCCTGGAAGAAGTAAGCCCAAAATGTGCGTTTGTCTGTTGTGCCCATCTCGTAAAATCGCGGGCAGAATCGACGCACGCCGTGGGGGACCTGTGAAGAAAGCATTTCCGGTGGGAGAGCCTTCTCGATGATCTGGTCCCACTGTGAATTCCATGGCGTCCCACCGAGTTCGACCTTCTTGATGTCAATAGGGGTTGGCGGGGCTGGCTTGACGGCCTGCGCATGCGAAGGTGTGGGCTGTACCATGCAAAATGTGAGACACACCATGAACCACGGTATCTTCAGCACAAGATACTCACGTTCAGCCTCCGCCACGAATCGAGCCTGCACTGGTTCAGCACACCGGCCTATCCGGATGTGACGGGCAAAAGGCGAACCCATAGAGGCCGCCATATTCTGCCCGGCGGGCTGCAGTAACTCTATGCACCAAGCTCTTCCTTTATCCAACCCGGGAGCCAGAGCGAAGCAGGGACCAGGAGGCTCACATCAAGGCCTCCCGGTATCCGGACTCCTACTGATTTTCTTAAACTGCGCTTCGTCGCCCGCTCAGTAAGTTGATGACCAGAACGATCAATCCAACAACGAGTAGCAAGTGAATCAGTGCTCCGCCGATATGTAGACTGAAACCCAACAGCCACAAAACAATCAAAACAACGAAAATAGTCCAAAGCATGTTAGCCTCCCGGTCGCCTAAGCGAGCTGAACCTGATGAAACTCTTGATCTCGCTGACAAATGACTTCACCGTGGAGTCTCTCATTTCCCCAATCTCAAGTCTGATCAGAAAAGCTCGGTTTGAGCATGCCCTCCTAACAGCGCGAACAGTCAGTCGGGTATCGTTGCCGGAGTCGAATGAAATCATCGTGAAACCATTCAAAGTCGGGAGGCTCGCCGCCCTCGTCCGCGATAAAGAGCGTCTGGAAAAGGAAAGAGTTGGCGTGATCCTGCAGCTCTCTCCGCCTGAGCCGGGACAGTGTAACTGTCTATGTCTTTTAGCGGGGGTATTTGACCCTATGTCCCCGGCAGCCGGTCCTCCAAAGTCTGACTGAGCGACTCAATAGAGGTGTTCTGGCTAAGATCACGGATCTCCTTATCCGCCATGATGTTCTGAAGTCCCATTTGCCCGCAAATTGCGCGCACCATCTGTAACAGCTTCGTGATTTCCTTCTCTGCCAACAAGTCAACTTGCAAATTCAGGTGGTCCCGACGCTCCCCTCGGCGCATCATGCGGTTCTGGCGCATGAGTATGAAGCTGGAGAGAATGACCGCCTCCACGGCAACAATCACTCCGAGCAACGAGAACGGGTAAGGGTCGAACGGTCGTGTGCTGGGAATCTTGCCGCTATTTATCAGCAGCCACGCGACTAAGAGTACAAGGTGAAGCACAACGAACAGAAGGCTTCCTGCGAAGACTCCTACCGCATCGGCGAGACGTTCTGAGCTGGATCTTCGCTCTAGCGCTTCTTCCTCTTGCCTCACTATCGAGTCTATGTGCGACTGGCTCTGCATGGAATTTTCGCTCATGAACTAAACCTCTCGGCGAATAGGATATGCTGCTGCTTAACACGGACCAGGCTGTTAAATAGGAACCGCCATCTCACGGGGTAGGAGTTTCTGCTCTCTGTCGTCCCATAGATGGTCTCCTCGCCTTGGACTGGCGAGGGCGGGGGACGAATATTCCATCCCGTCGGGCAAGTAGGGGTCTCCCATCCCAGCTAACTTCTAGCAGGACCGTGCTCAGGCCGTGATTCTGGTTTCTTGGAACCCGCAGGGGCTTTCACCGCAGATTCGAGTGATCACCGGCAACAAGCGGTGGAAGGCTTCATTCTTAGAAACGAAAGCATCCACTACATTCAATGCGGGTTCCGGAATCGCGTCGTCACTGGAAAACAACACTATCGGTATTTGTGGCTTGAGGCGCTTTATTTCGATCGCAACCTCATGACCGTTCATCTCGGGCATGTGGTAGTCGACGACCACGGCAGCAACTTCGCAGGCTACCACGATTCTTAAGCCTTGTCGGGCTGATGCGGCGATGAGCACCTTATATCCACGTCTTTCGAACAGCACCTTTTGGTAACACAGCATGCCGTCGTCATCGTCGATGCACAGAATCGTTTTGGATCCGGGGTAATTGAACATCTTTGAACTCCACCCACCACAATGATCGACGATGCGGACCGGATAAGGCTGGTCAACTTTGCACACTTTTCGAGGCGGTCGCCATACAGGCTGATACGGAGCGTTCAAATACAATGTGAAACTATCATTGCCTCTCGGTTTTCGGTCGCCTAGTGTTGGCGCCCTAAGGGAACTTTTTCCCGACAGGGCGCAAGTGAGGTATTGCCCGTTCCAAAGCCGTTTCGCCGTAGCGCACCCAACGTGGAGTTGGTCGCGGAGTTAGCGCCAGCATGTTGGATAAGTGACATAAGGACGGATGCAAATCCGCGACCAGTTTAATGAATGCGGTGAGCGGTACGGCGAGCAGCAAGCCCGTCACACCCCACAACCAGCCCCAGAAGAGAATCCCAACCGTTGCCGCTACTGGCCCGATATTCACGCGATTGGCAATAAATTTCGGAATAAGAAGATTGGCCGACACGACATGCAGAAAGACAATCGTCAGAGTGATGACAATATATGGGCCGGGGGTGCTGAACTGAAGGAGCGCCGCTCCTAAAGGAAGAGCAAGCGCAGCGATCAGTCCGAGGAATGGCAGAAGGTTCAAGAGTCCGCTGGCGATTCCGAGAGGAACGGCGCCTCTCACTCCAATACGCCATAAGACCAACGTGGTAGCCAACGCCATCACGGATCCGACGATAAGGTTGCCCGCTACGAAACCGTGAATCATCTGGTTCAGATTCGTGATGAACCGAGCCGCGTCTATCCTGGAGCCGAAGAGGCCGTTCGTTCGAATGGCCATCTGGTCCTTGGTGCAGAGCATGAAGAACGTCAGAAATGGAACCACGCCGGCAATAATCAGCGCTCCCCACACAGATCCCACACCGCGCACCAGATAATCAGGCCAGGTTGGCGATTCCTGTAACCGAACCTCGGGAACTTTCTTGGTGGCATGCACGTCGTTCGCAAGATTTCCAGCACTTTGCTGAAGGTTTTGGATCTTTTTGCTAATTGGCTCAACGGTTTGCTGCACCTTCGAGGCGTACACTGGAAGTTCTTCCGTAAAGCTCATCGCTTTTCCGTAGAGTACGTAACCCAGTAGCCCGACTAGACTCATGCCTGCGAGCACAATGCCGGCCGCGGCGACACTGCGCGGCAGATGCAGTTTTTCCAGTATGACTACCAGGGGGCCAAATAGGATCGCGAGAAATCCCGCTAGGATAACTGTGATGCAAATCGAGCTCGCGTAGTAGCCGAACACCGTCAGCAAGCCAGCCACTAAGATGAAGAGAAGAATCGTGATTCTGCTGAGCATCTTATCGGAGGGTGGCATCGAAAACGGCAGCGCTGTTTCCGCCATACCCACCTGACTTTGTTCGGCAGCCACGCTCTTATTTGTAACCTCATCAGACATACGTTTTCTGCGCGCAGATACACCGCTGGTTGGAGGCAGGCTAAGCGGAGCGGGTTCGTGCGCTGAAGTGGTCGGTCCTAGACTGATGTGTGTGGCCCACCCCAATACAGAACTCTGACTGCCAATCTAATGTCCGCCGTTTCCGGGCGATCACTGGAGCGGAAAACGGCGGTACGTCAGTTTTACCGAACGCATGAACGTGCTCGGGGCAGAGCCCACCTACTTTATTTCTCGAACACTTTTTCGATCTGTCCGATCTTTTTCTCAACTTTGCCGGTGTTTTTTTCGGCGTTGCCTTCGGCCTGTAAGTT
>PMSZ01000534.1 GCA_003168235.1 Acidobacteriaceae bacterium | reverse complement strand
ACCCCTTCGACTACGCGGCACAGAACGCGCGGGATGGCAGTGATAGAATCCGCTCGAAGCGTGGGGAGTTGCCATGAATCCAATCCACCAAACCATCGCACTGCTGCGGAATGAGTTGGGAGTGGTGCTGAGTTCGACTCTGGCGCGGTTATTGCTCGCGGCTGTGCTCGGCGGCGCTATCGGCCTGGAGCGGCAACTGCGGCACCGGCCGGCCGGACTCCGCACCAATATGTTCATCTGTTTCGGCGCGGCAATGTTTACTGTATTGTCGCGGCAACTGGCAGGCGTGGAGTCAGACAGCGCGCGGATCGCGGCCCAGATCATACCGGGCATCGGTTTCATTGGCGCAGGCTCGATTCTGCACGCCAAGACGTCGGTGATGGGACTGACGACGGCGGCAACGCTTTTTGTGGTCGCGGGAATAGGCATGGCCGCCGGCGGCGGTCTGTATCTGACGGCGTGCTTTGCCACAGTCATCATTCTGCTGGCGCTGGTGGTGCTCGGACGAATGGAAGCCGCGTTCTCGCTGAAGACAGTTGCTACGAGTTACGAAGTCACCGGCCGCAATGTGGACGGAATGTTGCGCGAAGTGAACCGCATTCTCGACTCCGAACAGCTGACGATGCACAGCATCCACATCGCGAATGCCGATCCGGATTTCCGCCTCGTGTTTTCGGTGGATGGCGAACAGGGACAGCAGAAAGTGTTTTCCATCCGCTTGCATGAGTCGTCGGCGTTCGCCACGGCTTCGACGCTCGGAAGTACGGAACACGAATGAGCGCGCTGGCGCAGGACGGGCAGAGCGTGGGCATCGCTTTCACCAAAGTGTCGGCTTGCGGCAATGATTTTCTGCTGGTGGAGGGCGAAAGCAATCTCGCTGAGGGCGACCTTGCTGAGATAAGCCGGCGCATGTGCGATCGGCACAACGGAGTCGGCGCTGACGGCGTGGAGTGGCTGTTTCCGGACAGGGAAGCCGACGTCCGGGCGCGCCTGATTAATGCCGATGGCTCGGAGGCGGAAATCTCCGGCAACGGCACGCGCTGCGTGGCGGCGGAAATTTGTTCGCGAACCAGTAAAACCGAAATTGTTGTTCGCACTGGCGCCGGGCTGAAGACGTGCCAGCTCACGAGCAGGCAAGGTTCAAGGTTTGAGTTTGAGGCGGATATGGGCGCGCCGGAACTCGGCGGTGAACTGTCGATTGCAGCGGGAACGGTTCGCATACAGGGCATGAAAGTTTCCATGGGCAATCCGCACTTCGTGATTTTCGTCGAGAACTTTCCGGAGGGATGGCAGCGGCAAGCGGCGCTGATCCAGGCACAGCCGCAGTTTCCGCAGGGCACGAACGTGGAGTATGCGGTCAAGCGCGGCCAGAGTGAGATCGAAATTCGGCTGTTCGAGCGTGGCGTCGGCGAGACGCAATCTTCGGGCACGGGATCATGCGCCTCGGCGGTGGCTGCGATTGCGGCCGGGCGCGTTACCTCTCCGGTGACGGTGACTGCGCCGGGAGGCGCGCAGACGGTGCGCTGGGAGAAGCATGTTTATCTGCGCGGTCCGGCGAAGATCGTTTGCCGGGGAGAGTTCGTCGCTTCATAAACGAAAAATATCAATCATGGCCGCCGCTCCCCACAATTCGCGCATCAAGCCTCCGGCACTTCATTCAGGCGAGAGGGTGGGAATCGTTGCGCCCGCGTCGAACGTGAAGCGCGAAATGCTGGAGGCGGGCTGCGACGCCCTGCGACGGATGGGGTACGAGCCGTTTTATTTCGAGTCGATTCTGGAGCGCGATCTGTACTTTGCCGGTTCGGTGGAACGCCGTGCGCGGGAACTGGAAGACATGTTTCTGCGCGATGATGTTCGCGCGATAGTTTGCGCGCGAGGCGGCTATGGTTCGAACTATCTGCTGCCTGCGCTCGACGTAAAGAAAATCGACGTAAAGAAGATCGATCAAAAAAAGATTGCCGCGCATCCCAAGATCTTCGTCGGCTACAGCGATCTGACTTCGCTGCTCACCACGTTTACCGACGCCGGCAACTTCGTGACTTTCCATGGTCCGATGGTGGCGAAGGATTTCGCCATCGCCGATGGCGTCGATCTGGCTTCGTGGCAGAACGCCGTAAGTGGTGTGGCGGAATGGGAAATTACCGGAAACTCCGGCGCAAAACCGCTCGTGGCGGGCGAAGCTGAGGGAATTCTTTACGGTGGATGTTTATCGATTCTGGTCGCGGCGCTCGGCACGCCGAATGACATCCAAACCGAGGGAACCATTCTTTTTCTCGAGGATCTCGCCGCCAAGCCATTTCAGATTGACCGCATGCTGATGCAATTGAAGCTGGCGGGCAAGCTGCAAGATGTCCGCGGCATTGTCTTCGGCGAGATGCTCGACTGCCGGCAAAGTCCAACGCAGGATTACACGCTGGAAGAAGTTGTGTTGCGAGTGATTGGCGATTTGGGGATTCCGGTGGCGTTCGGGTTGCGCTCGGGGCACGTGTCGGGTGCGAACATCACTCTGCCGTTCGGAGTGAAAGCGCGGCTCGAAGTTGGCGGCGGAGTCACGCTGAAAATTCTGGAGTCTGCCACAACTTGACCAAGACTTTTCTAACCCAACGACAATGACGCAACCCAAACACATTCACCTCAGCGGCATCTGCGGCACGGCAATGGCTTCGCTTGCCGGCATGTTGCAGGAGCGCGGATTCCGTGTCACGGGATCGGATGCCGCGGCCTATCCGCCGATGTCAACATTTCTGGAGTCGCTGGGCATTCCGGTGGCGCAGCCGTTTGCCGAAACAAACCTCGATCCTCGCCCTGATCTGGTGGTGATCGGCAATGCGCTCTCTCGCGGCAATGTCGAACTGGAGAAAGTGCTCGATGAACGCATTCCATTCTGCTCGCTGCCACAGATTTTGCATGATGAGTTTCTGGTCGGAAAAAGCGTTTTGGTAGTGTCAGGAACCCATGGCAAAACTACGACGACTTCGATGCTGGCGTGGATCTTCGAAACCGCCGGCCTGCAACCATCCTTTCTGATCGGCGGAATTGCGGAAAACTTCGGTCGCAGTTTTGGCCTCGGCGACGGCAAGCACTTTATTATCGAGGGCGATGAGTACGACACGGCATTCTTCGATAAGGGGCCAAAGTTTCTGCACTATTTTCCCGACTCGGTCATTCTTACTTCCGTCGAATTCGACCACGCCGATATTTACAAAGACTTGGATGCGGTCGAAACGGCGTTCAAACGCCTGGTGAACCTGGTGCCGCGGCGCGGGCGCATTGTCGGTTTTCAGGCCGATGACCGCGATAACGACAGCGATAATGCCAACGCCAGCATCGATCGTTGTTTGCAGAAAGCGTTTTGTCCGGTCGAACGTTACGGTAGATCCGAGCGCGCAGGCTGGAGAATTGAGAACCTGAAGCTAGGCGAACAACAGACCTCATGGTCAGTGCTGCGCTCAGGAAAATTGTGGGCCGAGTTCGAGTTCGCGCTGGGCGGAGAATACAACGTCTGGAATGCGACCGCGGCGGCGGCGCTGGCAGCGAATTATGGAATTGCGAAAGAGGCGATTGCGCAGGCGCTCAAGACTTTTCGCAGCGTGAAGCGGCGGCTGGAGGTGAAGGCCGAAATCAACGGGATCACGATCATTGACGACTTCGCGCACCATCCTACAGCCATCGAGCAGACGATTCGGGCGCTCCGGGCGCGGTATCCGCAATCGCGGTTGTGGGTGGTGCTTGAACCGCGGTCGAACACATTGCGCCGCAATGTGCTGCAGGATGCACTGGTTCGCAGCCTGGCGCTGGCCGATCAAGTCGTGCTCGCCGCGATTTTCAAATCGGAAGCGATCCCCGAGGCTGAGCGGCTCGATTTGCATCGTGTGGTCGAGGAGATCGGAAAGCGCGGAAAGCAGGCCCGCATTTTGGCCGACGCGGATGCCATCGCCGACGCCATCGCTCCCGAACTGCGGGAACGTGATGTGGTGGCGATTCTCTCCAATGGCGGGTTCGGCGGCATTTATGAGAAGCTACCGCAACGGCTGCGCCAGCTAGAAAGAAAAACGCATGCGGCCAAAGCGCTTGGGGAGAACTAGATCGTGGTAAAAAAGCTTGGGGTAGACGAGCTCGGGGTGAAGAAGTAGGTGTTTCGTACCATTCTCATGTTGGCATTCTGGGCCGCGTCGCTGCCGTTCGCGGCGCTGATTGGTTTTCCCTGGACCTATCTCACCAATGACATTACGTTTTTGTACCGCAGCTGCATGTGGTCGGCGTTTGTTGGCGTGCGCATTGCGGGGGTGAAAGTGCGGACCATCGGCCTCGACAAAATCGATCCTGCGCGAACCTATATTTTCATGTCGAACCACATTTCGAATCTTGATCCGCCGGTGACCTTGCCGCTGATTCCGCGCCGCACCTCGGTCATGGTGAAGAAGGGGTTATTCAAAGTTCCAATTCTCGGCCAGATCATGCTCGCCGGATCGCTGGTGCCAGTCGATCGCGACAATCGCGATGCGGGTCTCTCCGCTGTGCGCGATGCCGTGAAGGCCATCGAGCAGGGATTGAACATGACCATCTACGTGGAAGGGAAGCGCTCGTTTGATGGCAGATTGCTTCCCTTCAAGAAAGGCCCCTTCTATCTCGCCGAGGAATGCAAAGTGCCAGTGGTGCCAATCACGATTTCAGGAACGGAAGACGTAATGCCGAAGGCGCGGTTTGCAATTCGCCCGGGAACCGTGACCGTGCAGTTCCACGATCCGATCGAACCCGCTGACTTCGGAGAACGCGATTGCCTGATCGCCAAAGTGCGCGCCGCGATCAACAGCGGGTTGCCGGCCGATTTGAGAGAGTAGGTTGAGAGAGTAGGTCCAAAGCTCAGTAGGCGAAAGCACAGGCACGCCGCTCACGCCTTAGCCTGATGAGTTTCCTACTGCTTCAGTGTCCTGGTCCAGTTGAGGACGACTTCTTCGGGATGGGTCTGTCCTCCGGTTAGGGGCTTGAGAGCGGGGAAGCGTTCGCCGGACCCTACCGGGCCAACGCTGGCGAATTCGTTCAGGTGAATGGGGAGTGCCGTGGGGGCTCCGAATTGGAAGTTATCGGCGTTCTGAATGGTCACCATCATGAGCTTGTCGCCGTTGTGATAATAGAGTTGCTTCCCATCGGCGCTCCAGGAAGCGTTATCACCGCCGCCATTCGAGATCTGCCATTTTCCTCCGGGACCGGGGAAGGCGGCGACATAGACCTCGAATCTTCCGGACTCGTCAGAGGTATAGGCGAGCCATTTGCCGTTCGGCGAGAGGATAGGCTGGATTTCAATGGCCGGCGTATTCAGGAAAGGAACCAGTTTCCGGTCGCCGTTGAGGTCTATATAGTAAATGTCTTGCCGGGTGGCGTTGTTCTGCAATACGTAGAAAAGATAACGGCCGTCGTGTGACCAACTGCTTACCGACCCCGCCCTAGCAGGCGTCCCCAGCTTTTCCTGGCTGCCGGAACCACTCGTTGGCTGGATCCAAAGTCCGTCGCCTAAGCCCATGCCGGCAATGGTGCTGACGGCGATCCTTTTGGCGTCCGGAGAAAAAACATAGTTGAGGTTGACCCCGTCCGCGAAGGTGCTGCGCGAGACGGTGTTGCGGGCGGTGTCGACGATCCACACGTCGCCTCGCCCGGTATCGGGATCGGAGCGCACCATCCCAACCCCGGAGCCATCGGGAGAAGGTTGTGGAAACGAATAGACACCGGGCTCGCCGAACCGCCCTATCTCTTTACCTTCGCGATCCACCCACATGGGCTGTGTTTTCTGCCGCGAGCCGTGACGGTAGACCAGCGTGTCGTGCGCGGCGCTGAAAGCTACAAGATCGCGCGCGTTAAAATAGTCGACCTTTTCGGCTACGGGCGTGGGGTCGCCGCTGAACTTGAGAGATTTCGGATCGAAACGCTGTGCCACCAGCACCGTGTCCCGCAGGTAGAGCAAGTATCCGTCGGAATACTGCACGTTCGAGCCGCGATCTAAAACCTGGCGTGGCGGTTCGCCCGAGAGCGATGCAGCGAACAACGCGCCCGTGGGAGTTGCCGAATTTCCCGGATCCCGGGCAGTAAACAGAAAGTGATCGCCGTCAGGCAGAAAATAGGGATTGCGATGGGTCCAGCCCGGCTTGATCTCGGTGAGTTTCTCCGGCGTGCCGCCGCCTTCCGGCACCTTGTAAAGCGGTTCATAAATGTTAGGCGTAAAGATGATCACGCCGCGCGAGCTCCAGGATGCCCCGCGGCCTTCGGGTGCGTCGCAGAGCACCTGCACCGGCCCGCCGGCCAAAGCTACTTTTTTCAACTTCCCGGCGGAAAAAAACCCGATGTACTTTCCATCGGGTGACCAGAACGGAAAGCTTGGCCGCTCGACGTCCCCAACCTCATGCACCCCGCCACTGTTGACGTCGCGTATCCACAATTTCAAATCGGCGTTGCTGCCGGTCAGGAAGGCGAGTCTCGAACCATCCGGGGAAAGAGCGGGTGGACCATGCTGAACCGCGGCGTATTCTGTATCGTTGGGTGCCAGCCAGGATGCGGTGAGTGGTTGCCGCGCGTCTTCGAGTTGACTGCGATTAGACAAGAAAATCGCGAGCGCCGCGATGGCAACAAGCCAACCTGCAACGGCGGCGATCAGCAACGTACGCTTCTGCACTACGCGGCGAGCGCGAATCTGCGCGGGCGCAGCCAGCTGGCTGGAGGATGCCTGCGCGATCCAGCGCAATTGCAGCTTAAGGTCGTGGACTGTCTGGAAGCGCTCGTCGGGGTCTTTGGCCAGCGCGGTCTTGACGACCTGCTCGAGCGCCGGCGGGGTTAGCGGCTGAATCGAGGAGATCGGCGGCGGCTCCGACGCGAGAATCGCGGCCACTATGCTCGCCTGGCTTTTGCCGGTGAAGGCGCGCCTGCCGGTTGTCATCTCGTAGAGAACTGCGCCCAGCGCAAAAATGTCGGAGCGCGCATCGGCTTCTTTGCCTTCGACTTGCTCGGGCGCCATGTACTGGAATGTGCCGACGATCGTGCCCTGCTGGGNNCATGCCTTGCGCGGTCAGTGGCTGACCAGCAGAAGGTCCAGACATGGTGGCGCCAGCCAGAGTTGGAGCTGCCGAGGCCGAATCACGTAAGGCCGAATCACGTAAGGCTGAACCAGGCAAGGTCATCGTCAGGCTCGAGGAAGGCGGCGAGACGGGAGCAGACTTGGCCAGGCCGAAGTCCATCAGCTTGGCTCCGGATTTGGTCAGCATGATGTTGCCCG
>PMSZ01000457.1 GCA_003168235.1 Acidobacteriaceae bacterium | reverse complement strand
TCGGGACAGCCGGCAGGATGCCGGCGCTACTCAACCCCTATGCCTTTCCGCTCCGGTTTTGTTTGCATTCTCGGCCGCCCCAACGCTGGCAAGTCCACGCTGCTCAATGCTCTTGTGGGCGAAAAGCTGGCGATCATCTCGCCGAAACCGCAGACTACTCGCAACCGGATTCAAGGCATCCTCAACCTGCCGAAGGGCAAAGGTCACGCCGCCGCGCAGATCGTTCTGATCGATACTCCGGGCGTGCACAAGCCGGATAGTTCGCTGGGCCGCAAGATGATGGTCGAAGTACGGGAGGCTATGGAAGGCTGCGATCTCGTCCTCCTGATCATGGATGCGACGCGCAAGCTCGATCAGCGCGACGAATTCGCGATCCAAATGCTGGGGCATTCACCCACCCACGTTTGTCTCGTCCTTAACAAAGTTGATCTGTTACGGGGCGGCAAGAGCAAGTTGCTGCCGCTGATCGAGGAATACAAGAAGCTGCATCCATTTCACGCCATCGTCCCGATTTCCGCGCTGAAAAAAGACGGACTCGATATTCTCCTGAAAGAGGTAACCGCGGCACTGCCCGCGGGCCCTCCTTTGTTCCCGGAAGACCAGGTTACCGACCAACCGGCACGCTTCATGGCCGGAGAAATTGTTCGGGAGCGAGTTTTACTGGAGACTGAGGAAGAACTTCCGTACGCAACCACGGTGATCGTTGAGAGTTTCGAGGCGGGCGCCAGGTTAACCCGCATCGCGGCCACAATCTACTGCGAGCGCGAAGGCCAGAAGGGCATATTGATCGGCAAGAAAGGACAGATGCTGAAGCGGATCGGCACTTCGGCGCGCCTGCAGATCGAGCGCATGTTAGGGACGAAGGTCTTTCTCGAGCTGTACGTGAAAGTGCAGCCCAACTGGCGCGAGTCACGTGGCTTTGTGGAAGAACTCGATTGGAGAAGGCAACTGGAACATCTGACGGACGGGCGGGTCGAACTGCCAAAGACGCCACAAAAAGCGCGAATGCCGAGGAAACCGAAGGACGACAAACACGGCCGTGTGCTCGATTAGCGGGCCGTGGCTGCGGTTTCGCAACATAACAGCGGTTGTAGCTATTTTCGGAGGTTGGCGCAGAGAGCGTTTGACAGCTAAAATCAATCGTGTGCGGCGCTGAATCGTAACTAACGAGCTAAAACATGCCACCGGCGGATTCTCCCGAGCAACCTCTTCCCGAAAAAGATTTCGATCCCGATAAGTTGCATTTGCTTTTGCGCGTGACCCTTGCCGCTGACCGCAGGGCCGTGGATCCGGTGGTGCAGGAAGTAATGTCCGTGGTCCGCCAGATGAAAGGCGTTGACGGCAAGGAAGATGCGATCGAGTTGGCGCTGCAGGAAGCGCTTGCCAACGCCGTGATTCACGGCGCCAAGGAAGATCCCACCAAGACGGTCGAATGCCTGGTGAGCAGCGACGATGAACGTGGTGTGCTCATCGTGGTGCGGGATCCCGGTACTGGTTTTACGCCCGAGGCCATCCCCAGTTGCACGGTCGGAGAAAACGTCTATTCCAATCACGGCCGCGGAATTTTTCTCATCAACCAGCTCATGGACAAAGTGGAGTTCCGAAAGAACGGCACTGAAATTCACATGGTGTAGCGCTAGATCCCGATCCGCGGCAAGCCTACTCTTTGGCCGCAATCCCGAGAGTCTTCATCTTGCGGTAAAGATGGCTGCGCTCCAGCCCCAGCACCTCGGCGGCGCGAGTAACGTTGCCGTGGTTCTCGTCGAGCTTCTTGAGAATGAAATCGCGCTCGTAGGCATCGCGGGCCTGGTGCAAGGTGGAGAACTCGCTGCGCGCCGCGCGGCGGTGGCCGTCACGATAAACCAGCGGAGGCAGATGCTTGCGGTCGAAGCGCGCCGTCATGGGATTCATGATCACAATCCGCTCGATCACATTGCGCAGTTCGCGCACGTTGCCCGGCCACGAATAGCGCATTAGGGCCTCCACGGCGTCATCCGTGATTTCGCGCGGGCGTCTTCCGTAGGTCGCGGCCAGGTCCTTGAGGAAGTGCCGTGCAAACAGCGGAATGTCTTCCTTCCGGTCGCGCAGCGGCGGCACGAAGAAAGGAATCACGTTCAGCCGGTAAAACAGATCCTCGCGAAAATTTCCCCTGGAGATTTCCTCTTCCAGATCTTTGTTGGTGGATGCGATGATGCGCGCATCCACCATGATGGTTTCGTCGCTGCCGAGAGGCGCCACTCGCTGTTCCTCGAGCGTGCGCAGCACCTTCGATTGCGTCTTCAGGCTCATGTCGCCTACTTCATCCAGAAACAACGTTCCACCACTCGCCTTTTGAAACTTGCCTTCCTTGTCGGCGGCCGCTCCCGGAAACGATCCTTTGTAATGGCCGAATAGTTCGCTCTCGATGAGGTCTTCGGGAATCGCCGCGCAGTTGACCTCGACGAAGGTCTCGTCCTTGCGCAGGCTCTGCGCATGGATCGCGTGGGCCACCAGTTCTTTCCCCGTGCCCGATTCGCCGTAGATCAGAACGCGGCCGTTGGTGGGCGCCATGAGGCCAATCTGCTGGCGCAGCGCCTTCATGGGAATGCTGTCGCCAACGATCACGCTCTTGGCGTGCAACTGCTTCTTTAGATCGACGTTCTCGTGCCGCAGTTTTTTCGATTCAATTGCGTTCTTGACCACGATCAGCGTTTTATCGATTGAGAGCGGTTTTTCCAAGAAGTCATAAGCGCCGAGTTTGGTGGCGCGCACCGCGGTTTCAATGTTGCCGTGGCCGGAGATCATGATCACTTCAGGCGGGTTGTCGAGTTCCCGGATTCTTTCCAGCGTCTCCATGCCATCGATGCCGGGCAGCCAGATATCGAGCAACACCACTTCATATGTGTGTTCGCGGCGCAACAGTTTGAGGCATTCTTCACCGCTTTCGACCGAAGCGGTCTCGTAGTCTTCGTCGGCCAGCACTCCCTGCAACGATTCGCGAATGCCGGTTTCGTCGTCGACAATGAGGATCTTATGCATGCTGAACCGCGGCGCCGGCCAGTGCGGGTTCGGAAACCACCGGCAGTTCTACGATGAAGCGCGCTCCCACCGGCTGGTTCTCCTCTACGCGGATGGACCCATGGTGCTCTTCGATGACGCGGCTCACGATCGCCAGGCCCAGACCGGTTCCGCGCTTCCTGGTGGAGAAATACGGCAGGAAAAGCCGTTCCTTCAGTTCACGGGTCACGCCATGCCCGGTGTCCGCGATGGTAATTTCGACCGCCTCGCGGCTGGCCACGAGCGCGGTTGAAATCTGGATCTCGCGTACTAGAGCGTCCTGCATCGCTTCCGCGGCGTTGTCGACGAGGTTGGCTACTGCCCGCTTAATCGCTTCCGCGTCCGCCATCACTTTGGGCAGGCCCGGAGCCAGCGATTTGTGGAGGCCAATGCCGTCCAGTCGCCCGTTGAACATGGCGAGCGCGCTCTCGATGACCTCGTTGATATCGGCCGGATGCGGGCTGGATGCGGGGAAGCGCGCCAGCGTGGAGAAATCGTCCACCAACCGGCGCACGGTTTCAACCGCGCTGGCGATGGTTTCGGCGCAGGAACGAACGATGTCCAACGTCGCCTTGTCGGGTGCTGTGGCGCGCTCCAGGTGACGCTGAATTCGCTCGGCGGAAAGTGCAATGGGAGTAAGCGGATTCTTGATCTCATGCGCGACGCGCCGCGCTACCTCGCGCCATGCCGCCTGTTTCTGAGCCTTCAACAGATCGGAAAGATCTTCGAATACGACCACGTATCCGGAGCGTTCGTCCTGATGGCGCAGGGTCGCCACCGTCACTGCCACATTCAGAGAGGTGCGCTGCAGCGCCATCTCCATTTGGCTGGTGGTCATGCCCATGCGATCGGCGCGGCGCAGCAGCGGTTCGAGATCGGCGAGCACCTCGGCGGGGACGACTTCGCGCAGGGGAAGGTTGACGAGCGACGCGGGGCTTACGTACTGAACGCGCTCGAGGTAAAACATGCGCGAAAAAGCAGCGTTGGCGAGAGTGACGCGGCGGGCTGCGTCGATGGAAATCACTCCGGTGGGAATGCTTTCGAGGACGGTTTCAATGTAGCGGCGGCGGCCTTCGAGGGCAGCGTTCGCGGCGCCAACATCGCGGCTGGAGGCTTCAATCTGGCGGCGGCTGGATTCCAGCTGTTCAGCCATGCTGTTGAACGACTGCACCAGTTCGCCGAGTTCATCGGTGGCGCGGATATCGACGCGATAATCGAGTTGGCCTTTAGAAATCGCCTCGGTGCCCGCGGCGAGCGCGGCGACGGGACGGTTGACGAGTTTCGAGAGCAGGAGCGCGAGCCAGGTGGAAGCGAAGAGGACGAGAACTGTCAGGAGAAGAAGAAATCCGATGTAGGTGCGGCGAAAGAGTTTTCTTTTGGCGGCGAGTTCGATGTAACGCTGCTGGCTTTCCTGGATCTGGCGGGCGGTCTCGGCGAACTTTTGCGGCAATGGCATGGCGACGAGGACAGCGCCGTGCGGGAACGGTGTGGCCGCGACCACGTAGTCTATTTGTCCCCATTCGAAATGCGGGTGCTCTCCGCGCAAGGCCGGCTGCACCGGGAACGCATTTTTCATCGCGGACCACAGCGCCGGAGTATTGAGGCTGGTGGCAGCGTCGCCGTTGGCGAGGACGACGACGAATCCGCCCTGCAGGGTGGGGATGTGTTCCCGCAGTTCTTCGTTGGCTTCGGAGATATTTCCCGCGGTAAGGGCGCTTTGAAACTCCTCAGATTCGGTAATCGATTGCGCTTCGGAAGTCGCATTCTGGCCGGCGTAGTCATAGAGCAGGGACGACATGGCGGCGGTATCGGCCCGCACTTCTTCGACCGGCTGCGAAAACCATTTATCGATGGAGCGATTCATCAGTCCGTAGGAAAACCAGAACATGGCAATCACGGGCAAGAACGAGAGCAGAAGACTAACGACGACGAGACGCGTGCGGAACTTGGATCCGGCCACGCCGGCGCGGCGCTCGGCGTAGAGCTTGAGCAGATTGCGGGCGAGAACGACTGACAGGGCGACAAAGGCGGAGAAGATCAGCGCCGTCAGGCCGAAGAAGAAGAGCAGCTCCTGATTGCTGTCGGGGCTGATGAACTTGAGATTGAACGAGCCTTGGGCGACGAGAATGGCGGTGAGGAGAAAAGCTCCGATGGCCAGGGCGATGACGGCCTTGCGGCGGCCGGAGGCCCTGGGCTCATCACGGGTTGGAGTTGGCGGGGACACTGATGGAAAACATTATAGGGCGTCCCGCGCGGCAGGGCAGGCGAGACGACGTGCCTTCCGCTAACGGCGACTGGCATGCGCCAGCTCACTGCGCAGCGCTTAGTAGGCAGGCTTGGCATGGTAACTCCGGTCGAACAGCAGTGCGGCGCCCTGGGTGTGTTTGGAGTGGGAGCCGATCCAGGAATATTTATCGGTGAAACCCCAGGTCTGGATGGCGGTGCATCCGGGATGAGACAGACAGGTGCGGGTAATTTCGCGATAGAGACTTGCCTGGAGTTGGAGATCCTCGGGGCTGGCATTGCCGTTGGAGTCGACGGGCAGCGCGACATCCATTTCGGTGATGTGAACCTGCACTCCCAAGGCGGCAAAGCGGGCGATGTTGGTGTCAATGGAGACGATATCGGCGTGGAGATTGGCGATGTGCATCTGAAATCCGATGCCGTCGATGGGGACGCCGCGCTGGCGGAAATCGCGGACCATGGCATAGATGGCGTCAGACTTGGGATTGACGGTCTCGGCTTCGGCCTCGTTGTAGAAGAGCAATGCCTGCGGATCGGCTTCGTGTGCCCAGCGGAAACAGCGCTCGATGTACTGGTAGGGCCGGTACTCGTAGGGCCGCCCTGAGACAGGCAACGCCTCTGTGGCAGCGCCTGGTGACGGTCCGATTCCGGGCTGATCGCGCCACAGCGTGCTGCGGAGTTCTCCGGGATGCAACTCGTCGAAGGCTTCGTTAACGACGTCCCAGGCGAACACGCGGCCGCGGTAATGTCCGACTACAGCCTTGATGTGTTTCTCGAGAATATCGGCGAGTTCGGTGGAGGTGAATTTTCCTTCCGTCAGCCATTTTGGATTCTGGCGATGCCAGACCAGAGTGTGGCCGCGAATTTTCATGCCGTGACGGGTGGCGAAATCCACGATCTGGTCGGACTGGGAGAAATCGAAGCGCTGTGGTTCGGGATGCACGATTTCCCATTTGAGCGCGTCTTCGGGTTCGACCATGTTGAATTCGCGGGCCAGCGTGGAAGCGTAGGCGGGCTCCGAAAGTTGCG
Source organism: Acidobacteriaceae bacterium (assembly GCA_003168235.1). Lineage (GTDB taxonomy): Bacteria > Acidobacteriota > Terriglobia > Terriglobales > Acidobacteriaceae > Acidiflorens. Next base: position 4,867 of record PMSZ01000457.1, on the reverse strand, counting down.
CGGAGCGCGCGGCTGCGCCGATGAGCATTCCGGAATTACGCGCGGCCTCACGTAGAGACGGCTCCTGGACGCCGGTGTCGGATGCAAGGCTTAACGCGGCGGCCGCTAAAGCGAAGATCGGGGTTCGCCATTTCATTCTTGCCACAGACGTTTCCAATTGCGCTTGCGCTCATGCTGACTTTGCCTGAGGCAGAAACTTCTGCAAAGGACATAGCTCACAACGTGGTTGTGACTTTAGGCAGTAGGTTTTTCCGACGCCAACGATCAGGCCGTGCATATCGTCGAATGTCTGGACGAGGGCGGTCGTTGGTCGCTAGTCGCTAGTCGTTCATCAATCGACAATTGCGCACCGAAGAACATGATCGGACGCGCGGCGATCTTTAGGATTGCGGACTAATTCAGCAGTTCTCAGGCGCAAACCGGCCAATGTTCGGCGAAACCCGCGACTGCGGCGAAGTACAGGTACCTAAGTTACTTTTTCGGAATTCCCATTGGGTTGACAATTTGTGTCAGTGCGAAAGCAGCGTCGTTGATCCCCCAGTAAATCAGCGATTTCGCATCGAGCCGCGGACTGTGCGGAAATAGGTTCGCGGGAATACAGGAGAGATATGTCTCAACGGCTGGGTGACCTGCTCGTCAAGGAAAAGGTCATCACCCAAGAGCAGTTGGAGCAAGCGACCAAGCTCCAGAAGGAATCGCGGACTCGGCTCGCCTCGGCATTGGTGAAGCTGGGTTTTCTCTCGGACGAGGACGTCACCAATTTTCTTTCCCGCCAGTATGGCGTGCCGGCAATCAATCTCTCCTATTTTGAAATCGACCCCGCGGTCGTCAAGCTGATTCCGTACGAAACCGCGAAGCGCTACCAGATCCTGCCGCTCAGCCGCGTCGGCGCTTCGCTGACCATCGCCATGGTCGATCCGACCAACGTGTTTGCCATGGACGATATCAAGTTCATGACCGGCTTCAACATCGAGCCGGTGGTGGCGTCAGAGAGCTCGATCGTCGAGGGCATCGACAAGGCCTACGGCACCTCCAAAGAAGAAGAGCTTGAGAGCGTCATGCAGTCGATGAACGACGCGGGCGACGCCGCCGACATCGAAGTGCAGGCTGAAGAGCAGGAGCTCGAGCTCCAGCAACTGGAGAAGGCGGCCGACGAAGCTCCGATCGTGAAGCTGGTGAACCTGGTGCTGACCGACGCGGTAAAGCGCGGAGCCAGCGACATTCACATGGAGCCGTACGAAAAAGAATTCCGGGTGCGGTTCCGTATCGACGGCGTGCTGCTGGCGATCATGAATCCGCCGCTGAAGTTGAAAGACGCGATTACCTCGCGCCTGAAGATCATGGCCAAGCTGGACATCAGCGAAAAGCGGCTGCCGCAAGACGGCCGCATCATGCTGAAGATGCAGATTGGCGGCAAGAAGAAGCAGCTTGATTTCCGCGTCTCGACGCTGCCGACACTGTGGGGCGAGAAGATCGTGCTGCGGTTGCTGGACAAGGAAAACCTGCGCCTCGACATGACCAAGCTCGGCTTCGAGTCGGAGTCGCTGGTGAAATTCGAGAAGGCGATTCTGAAGCCCTACGGCATGGTGCTGGTGACGGGGCCGACAGGATCGGGCAAGACGAACACACTGTATTCCGCCATCTCGCGGCTGAACCAGCCCGACACCAACATCATGACCGCCGAAGATCCGGTCGAGTTTCAATTGGGCGGTGTGAACCAGGTGCAGATGAAGGAGCAGATCGGGTTGAACTTTGCGGCTGCGCTGCGTGCCTTTCTGCGGCAAGATCCGAACATCATTCTGGTCGGCGAAATCCGAGATTTTGAAACCGCGGAAATCGCCATCAAGGCCGCGCTCACGGGCCACCTGGTTTTATCCACGCTGCACACCAACGGCGCTCCCGAAACCATTACGCGTCTCATGAACATGGGCATTGAGCCGTTTCTGGTGGCGACTTCGGTGCATCTGATTTGCGCGCAGCGCCTGGTGCGAAGAATTTGCAAGGATTGCGCGGAACCGATCGAGGTGCCGGCGCAGGCGCTGATCGACGAAGGCTTTACACCCGAAGAAGCGAAGACGGTGCAGATCATGAAGGGTAAAGGATGCACCGTGTGCAACAAGACCGGATACAAGGGCCGGGCCGGTTTGTATGAAGTGATGGAAGTGGATGACGAAATCCGGGAACTGGTGCTGGTGGGCGCTTCGGCGGTGGAACTCAAGAAAAAAGCGATTGAACGCGGGATGATCACGCTGCGGCGCAGCGGTTTGACGAAAGTTGCGCAAGGCGTTACCTCGCTCGAAGAAGTGGCGCGCGAAACGATCCATTAGGAAACGGAATTGAGAAGGAACAGGAAGGGAACAAAAGTATGGCATTGTCATTAAGCGATCTGCTCCGGCGCATGTTGGAGATGAATGGAAGCGACCTGCACATCACCACCAACTCTCCGCCTCAGATCCGCGTGCACGGGCATCTGGTGCCGCTCGATCTGCCGCAGTTGACGCCGGCCGAGACCAAGCAACTGGCGTACAGCGTGATGACCGATTCACAGAAGCACCGTTTCGAGGAAACACTCGAACTGGACTTCTCCTTCGGCCTGAAGGGACTGGCGCGTTTCCGCGCCAACGTCTTCAACCAGCGCGGGGCTTCGGCGTGCGTGTTCCGTCTGATTCCGTTTGAGATCAAGTCGTTCCATCAGCTGGGGCTGCCTGCGGTGGTCAGCAAGATGTGCGACAAGCCGCGTGGGCTGGTGCTGGTGACGGGGCCAACCGGCTCGGGCAAGTCGACGACGCTGGCGGCCATGATCGACAAGATCAACAGCGAGCGCCACGACCACATCCTGACCATCGAGGACCCGATCGAGTTCGTGCACATGAACAAGAACTGCATCGTGAACCAGCGCGAAGTGCACTCCGACACCAAGGGATTTACCGACGCCTTGCGGGCCGCGCTCCGCGAAGACCCGGACGTGGTGCTGATCGGCGAAATGCGCGATCTGGAAACGATCGAGTCCGCGCTGCGTATCGCCGAAACCGGCCACCTTACGTTCGGGACGCTGCACACCAATTCGGCGTCATCGACCATCAACCGCATCATCGACGTGTTTCCGGCGCACCAGCAATCGCAGATTCGCGCCCAGCTTTCGCTGGTGCTCGAAGGCATCATGTGTCAAACGCTGCTGCCGCGCTCGGACAACAAGGGACGCGCCATGTGCATGGAGATTCTGGTGCCGAACGCCGCCGTGCGCAACCTGATCCGCGAAGACAAGATCCACCAGATTTACTCGTCGATGCAGTCGGGGCAGGAGAAGTACGGTATGCAGACCTTCAACCAGTCGCTCGCGACCGCCTATTTCCAGAAACAGATCACGCTGGAAATGGCGTTGGCGCGCTCCAGCAATCAGGACGAACTGAACGAGATGATTGCGCGCGGCGCCAGCCTGGCGAACCGCAACGTGGTGGCTCCGGCAGGGAAGAGCGCGGTGCCGGTCAAACGCTGAGGACAGGTGTCAGGTATTAGGTCTTAGGTATTAGGTCTTAGGTTTCAGGTATTAGGAGTTTTAGGCGTCCGGTCGACGGTCATAGGGGTCAGGCTTTCCTAACACCTCAGACCTGACACCTGGTTCACAAGGAGAAAGCATCATGCCGGTGTTTACGTTTTCGGGAAAGAACGCTACAGGCGAAAAAGTCCAGGGAGAGCGCGTCGCCGCCAACAAGGACGGACTGGCGGCGCAGCTGCGGAAGGAGCGCATCACGCCTGGGTCCATCCGGGAGAAGGGCAAGGAGTTTGCCATGCCCACGTTCGGCAGTGGCAAGGTCAAGACCAAGGACGTGGCGGTGTTCTTCCGCCAGTTCTCGGTCATGATTGACGCCGGCCTGCCGCTGGTGCAGTGTCTGGAGATTCTTGGCGCCAACCAGGAGAACCCGGCGTTTCAGAAAACGCTGCTCGGCGTCCGGACGACGGTCGAAGGCGGCTCCACGCTGGCCAATGCGATGCGGCAGTATCCGGTCATTTTCGACGACCTGACGACCAACATGATCGAGGCGGGCGAAACGGGCGGCATTCTCGACATCATTCTGCAACGCCTGGCCATCTACGTGGAAAAGGCGGTCAAGCTGCGCTCGGCGGTGAAGTCAGCCTTGATTTACCCGATCGCCGTGGTCACTCTGGCCATGTTGATTGTGGGCGCGCTGCTGAAGTGGGTGGTGCCGATCTTCGCCAACCTTTTTGTCGGCCTCGGAGTTGCACTTCCGCTGCCGACCCGCATCACCATCGGCCTCAGCGCTTTCGTGGGCCATTTCTGGTGGTTCTTTTTCATGGGCGCCGGCGGCGGAGTTTATGGTCTCAAGCAGGTGCGCAAGCATCCGCGCGGCAAGTACTACTTCGACGCCGCGCTGCTGAAGCTGCCGATTCTCGGCGTACTGCTGAAAAAGATCGCGGTCGCACGCTTCACCCGGACGCTGGGCACGCTGATCACGTCGGGCGTTCCCATTCTCGAAGGTTTGGCGATCACCGCGCGCACGTCAGGCAATGCGGTGCTCGAAGAAGCGCTGATGAAGGTGCGCAAGGCGATCGAAGAAGGACGCACGATTGTCGATCCGCTGCGCGAGTGCGGCGTTTTCCCGAACATGGTCACGCAGATGATCGGCGTCGGCGAAGCGACCGGCGCGATGGATTCGATGCTGCAGAAGATCGCGGACTTTTACGAGGATGAAGTCGACTCCGCTACCAAAGACATGCTGGCCATGTTGGAGCCGGTCATCATCGGATTACTCGGCGTCAGCATCGGAGGCATCATCATTTCTCTCTACATGCCGCTGTTCGCGATGATCGGAAAGTTGGCGGGATAGGAAAACGGTCGTTGGTCGTT
>PMSZ01000428.1 GCA_003168235.1 Acidobacteriaceae bacterium | reverse complement strand
GTGGCCCACAGCCCGGACTCCGACGACGCCTTCATGTTTTACGGTCTGGCCACGAACAAAGTTCGCGTGCCTGGACTGAAGTTTAGCCATACGCTTTGCGACATTGAGACCCTGAACCGTCAGGCGCAGGAAGGCGTCTACGACGTAACTGCGATTTCATTTCATGCGTTTCCGTACATTCAGGAAAACTACACGTTGATGTCTTGCGGTGGCAGCGTGGGCGACGGTTACGGGCCGATGGTGGTTTCGACTCGTCCTTTCACGCAAGATGAAATCAAGAGCAAGAAGATCGCCGTGCCCGGCAAACTCACCACCGCCTACCTGGCGCTTGAGCTGTTCGCGCCCGGCATCGAGGTAGAGGTTGTGCCCTTCGACCAGATCATCCCGCAGATTCTCGAAGGCAAGCACGAGGCCGGACTCATCATCCACGAAGGCCAGCTAACCTATGACAAATCCGGATTGCATCGCGTGGTAGACCTCGGCCGGTGGTGGCAGAGAGTGACCGGACTTCCGTTGCCGCTAGGCGGGAATGCGATTCGCCGTTCGCTCGGACGGGAGACGATGTCGAGCGTTACCCAGGCGCTGCGCGAGAGCATCCAATATGCGATCGAGCATCGTGAGGAAGCGCTAGCCTACGCCATGCAATTCGCCCGCGATCTCGATACCCAACTCGCTGACAAGTTCGTCGGCATGTACGTGAACGAGCGCACGCTCGATTACGGAGACGACGGCCGCGAAGCGGTGCGGCGCCTGCTTGATATGGGACACAAGGCGGGAATCATTCCGCAAACGCCCCGCGTGGAGTGGGTGTAGCTCGCGGTTGTTCTACCGCACCTTCGATGCAAACGAAAACACCGGATCAATATCCACTGGAACATCCTCCACGGTTTTCAGCGCTGTCTTCAAGTCCTCCGGCATCGTGCCATACTTCTTGAACCAGTTTTCCGCGCGCGACCGGTCGCCCGTGGCTTCCGTTGCCAGCAATTCTTTCGTTAAATCCGCCAACGCAGCCGGCATTTTCTCGTAATCAATCGCGTACTTGCCACTGGCGGTGCGTCGAATCGCGCCTTGCTCCGAAAGATAGTTGAACTCCATCAACTCCGCTTGACTGTGTGCTTCCGCTTCACCGAAACGCATGGCACGAAACAATTCGCCGACATAGGATGCGTAGTACTCTTCCAGCTTTTCTTTGGGAAGCGCGCCATGATCCACCAGCCATCGCAATGCAAACATTCCAGTCACATCGGCCTTCGCTTCTTCGAGTCCGCTGAAACTTGGGCCAATCGCTTCGCGTATATCGACTTTACCTGCCGATCCTTCTGCTGAAGTTCGCGCATACGCCGGACCGAGTCCGTGGCAGATCTCGTGCATGATTGTGCCCAGCAGATAACCTTCACCCGAAACTTTTGCCGCCTGGCTTGGCTCCATTAGTTTGCGCGCGACCGGCAGCATGACGTAATTCACTCGCGCGTCCATAAAATTCTTGAAGAATATCTTCTTGCTGCCTTTTTGTTCGTGCACCCGCGGATCGTTCGGCAGATTGTCGGCTACGGCCTGATATCCGTGCGTCAGGTCTCCGGCTCGAAATGGAGCGTCCACCACCTCCATCGGCGTTTCCAGACCCTGTTTCGATGGGCGATCTTCTGCGTCGAGCGGCAGCGCGTCCTGAATTTGCGGCACGTATTGCTGGAACAAATCGAGCTTTTTGCTCTCGCGCTCGTTGCGCACCAACACCGCCGCACCGTAGGAAGCCTTCACGCCCAGCAGTCCGTCCATGTAAGTTTCATAGGGCGCGAAAATGATGTCGAATTTAGGATTCTTCAAATCCAGCCACGCCAAGTCGCTCGGGAGATAGTTGTCGCTGAGTAGAGCATCAGCCCGCAGCCGGAGAAATTTCGCAAATGCAGGATCGGTGCTCAGGTTGGCCGCTTGCCGTAAGGCCTTGGCCGCCGGCTCCAGAAAAGCGCGGAAGGCAATGCGGTAGGGAACAGTGTCCAGTTTGTCGTGATCAATCCTTCCCGGATGCCACCGCACGATGGTGAGCGGATCGTAGATTGCCGTCTTTTGTTCCGGATGCTGTCTGACATATTGTTCCAGTTTTTCGCGCGTTAGATTCGCGGGATAAAATCCTTGCCCCGGTGGCATAGGCTCGGTCCCGACAAACGGCTTATTGTCGTCGAGCAGATCGAAGCGGGAAGCGTTGATCCACAGATAGCGCCGCAGTTCGATGTCGCGGCGATTCCGGCTCGAGGCCAGAGACTGGTAAAGAGTTAGACCATCGGAATCGCTCTGCCGCCAGTAAATGCTTTCCAGGTAGCCGCATGCTTCCACCAATTTGCGGACCATCTGCTGCTCGCGTGTGGTGAGGCCCGTTGTGCGAAACGGCATGGGAACACGCTTGAACCTGGCCAGGTGTTTCGCCAAGTCAGGCGCAACTTTGAGGCTCGCAGGCGCGCCACTCCTTGCCGCGGACCCCGTCATGGAACGCATCGCGGTTTGCTGCGCGGCCCCGAGTACTGATACAAGTACTGAAAAAAGAAAAATGAAAAATAAAGCCGGCCCAGTGTGCGTGAAAACCCTTGTAAAAAAGCTTTTAATACGACCCCTGATCATGTCAGTACCAGTTTATCAAAAGCTCTCAATCCGGCCGGAGCCGTTATGATCAAGACATGCCGAACGAGAACGGAGCTCAGACGCTGCTCATCGATGCCGATGACACGCTCTGGGAAAACAACNNGAACATTCGCCCGAGCAGGTTCGCCTGGTGCTCAACGACGTCGAGCGCTCGTCGATCGCCACGCACGGATACGGCCTGCACAGCTTCACGCATTCGCTGATCGCAACTTTTGAGAAGCTTTCCGTCGACCCGGTTACACCCGAGCTTCATGATCGCATCCGCAGTTTCGCGCATCAGATCACCGACCATCCCATCGAGATTCTGACTGGAGTGCCCGAGACCCTGAAGTATCTGGGCGAACGACACCACCTGATCCTGATGACCAAGGGACATCCGGCTGAGCAGTCGGGAAAAATCGAGCGCTCTGGATTGAAAGAATATTTTTCCGCGATCGAGATCGTGGCAGAGAAGGACGAATCAACCTACCGCTCCGCGATTGCCAAGTACGCGCTGGCCACGGACGTGACGTGGATGATCGGCAACAGCCCGAAGTCCGATATTAACCCCGCACTGGCTGCGGGTCTTCACGCCGTATTCATACCCCACAACAACACCTGGGTTCTGGAGCACGAGGAAGTCGCCGTTGCACCAGCGTCGCAGCAATTACTGGTAGTCGACCGGTTCGGCGACCTGCGAAATCATTTCTAGCGGCTCTGGTGAGCGGCTGCGCTTACAAGAACAAATGCCCTTGCCTCTCCTGTTCGTAGAAGAGGCAAGGGCAAGTTTATCCATGCCGGTTCTTACTGAACCGTGATGCTAACCGACGCGGACGGAATGCCGTTCGCGATCACCACTAATGTGCTCGCGCCGGTTTCGATCGTCGAGGGCACATCGAAGTTGGTGGTAATCGTCTCCGTACCAGTCGCCACGCCCATGCTGCTGTGGTCGTGGGTCTTGGCGTAGAACACGTGCTTCGTGGAGCTGTTGGTAATCTGCACGAGAGGATAGTTGGTCGCGAACTGGAACTCGTCTCCGAAGGCCCCTGCCTGCGACAAGCCGTTGAACTGCGTGCCCGAGATCGAGTACGTCGATCCAGGAGTTACGCTAGACGGGAAGCTCGAAATCGTCGGTTGCCACGAGCTCTGATAGTTTCCCGACGAAGTATAGACTTCCGTCGTTCCGCCTCCGATCAGCACCTGCCCGTTAGGCAGTATCATCAGGCTTCCCGGGGTAAACGGACCAGCTGTAAAGGTCGTCCCATTGAACAAATAAGAAGTCCCGGAGTCGCCTTCGACAAGCACATCTCCATTCGTCAGCAGAACGGCAAACGAATCGCCTGCGTTGTCACCGTTGGGGAACGTGGGGCCGACCGTCCACGTGTTGGTAAGCGAGTCATAGATGGCCGTATTTCCAGGGCCATTGTTGTTTGTATACGATCCGGTCGCGAATACGGTGCCGTCTGGGCGAAGGATCGCGGGCCCAATTTCTCCAGGCGGGTAATAGCAGAGTTTGTTCTTCGGACCGTAATTGATGCAGCCGAAGGGCGATGGCGAATGCAAATCGACAATCGTGCTGCCCGCGGTCGTCCATTCTTTTTTCTTTGCGGCTGCGCTGTAGATTTCGGAGTTAGGAGCGTCCTTCACATCCGCCGTGAGAACCGAGCCGTCCGCCAGCAGGGTCCAGCCCTCCTCGGCGTTGAAATCGGCCTTACCCTTGTCAGGCGATGATTTCCACGTCATGGTTGTGGGATCGAGGATCGCCATTTTCTTGGTCAGTTTGTTGCCGATCAAATACTCGCCATCCGCCAATATTGTCGAGGGTGAATCTCCGATGTAGTTCCAGCCCTTGGGTGGGGTCACGGTGGTCCACGCATTGGTCGCGGGATCATAGACGGCGCCTTGGTTCGTGAGCGCAAAGACATTACCGCATTGGGAGTATTCACCGCCCTCAAGCAGCAGGCGTCCATCCGCTAGGACTGCGGAAGCCCCGGCGTAGGGCGCATAATCCGAGGGAAGACTGGCGAGTTGCGTCCAGGTCCCGTTCACGTAGCTTCCGGTGTTGTCAGGCGTAAGTTTCCAAAAATCGGAACAGTTGTCCCCTTGCGCTATCACCGTGCCGTCGGTCATCTGGAAGGTGTAAATAATTCCGTCGGGCGGCTGGTGCTTGAGCGCGGTAAGAGTCTGGGCCAGCGCGGCGCCGGACATAACCAGCAAAACCAAAACCATTGGGAGAATAAACTTCTTGGACAAAATGCACGACCTTTCTTGACGCTGCCACTGGCAGCGCACACAGAACTTTCCCCAGAACTAAACCGCTGGATTTTAGAAACCCTCCCCGGGGGCGGCAGGTGCAGGCGCACCATCTTAGCAAAAGCGCGGAGCAATGGGTAGAGCGGAAACGCCCGCTGGTAGCGGATTCTGCGCGTATGCAAAGTTTTGCTGCTGATCGCAGGTTGTCTTACCGTTGATCCAGAAAGACACAAGCCGGGAACCCGGAATTTCTTCCGGTCCCGGCCTGCGCTTCTATCAACTTGGAAGCCGACTCAGTGGCTCGTGGCGGCGTCGGCGGTGGTTGCAGCGGTTGCGGCCGCCGTCGCTGCGGTGGCGTTGCCCGTGGGCGCGGCGGTCGCGCTGAAGCGCGAAAGCCTCGGATAGAACGGGGTGACTTCAAAGGGCATCTTGTCGCGCGCGGAAGTGATCGCGACCGGTTGCGCTTTTACGATTTCGACTTTGTCATCCCACGCGTTCAATTTGACGCGTCCACCCAGCGGCAGAGCGGCAATCTGATCGAGTTTGTTCCAGTCGAGCGCCGGAGCTGAGGTTTCGAGCGCAGCCATGCGGCTCACCGTCCCGTTCTCCACAATGTTGTTGCCCAGGTGAGCTTGCAGCAGAGCGCTCAATTGCGGAGCGCGTTGTTGCAGGGCCTTCAGGAAAAGACCGGCGGATTCGAGCTTCTGCGCATACGGCGAATTCTTCAGCATTTCCACCGCTTTCTTGTCGGCGGCGGCTTCCTCTTCGGGAATGTGTTTGAAGCCAAGGTTCTGGTAGGTGCCTTCGTCGGAAAACAGCATCCGGTCGTTGAACGCGTACTGGCTGCCCAGGTTATGTCCCAGAACGATGTGTGCCAGTTCGTGCGAGAGCACCATGGCCAGGCTGCCCTCGTCGGGAAGCACGTCGATCAGCCCGCGACTCAAAACGATCGTATTGCCGACGCTGAAAGTTTCCAGCGGAGAAGTCGTCAGCACCCGCGTCCGGACTGGACGGGGCAGTTCGATGTTGTTGGTGATTTCCAGGTTATTCACGACTGTCTGCAGAATCTTGTCGACATCGCCTTCCGGCGCCAGCAGTCCGGCACGTTCCAGACGCTCGACGACGTTGTCTTCCGCCTGTTGCTGCCATTCACGTTCGGCGGCCAGAGGAGTCGCATCCTGCGCGGTGGGTGTATCGTCCTTTACGCTGTCAACCCGGATGTTGGTCAGTTCGTCGTTGGCCGAGCCCGTCTTGAGGTTGTATCCCCACATACGGGTCTGAGCCTTGAACGCGATCTTGTTGGTAGCTCCGGCGGTGAAGTCTCCTTCTTCGCTGTAGATGTAGGCTGGCACCCAGTAGCCCGGAATCAGATTCAAACGCCAGCTGTCCATGTGGAAGTAATAGTTGTTGCGGGTTGGCCGCGCATAAGTTCCGTTGAGACGAACGATGTTGAAGTCCTGGTCTTCGACCCAGATGCGTCCGAGAAAGCGCCCCTTGCCGGCATCTTTTTTCGGCGTCAGATCGAATACCAGACAGCGCACGTCGCCCAGGAACTCGCGCCGGGCGTAGTGGAAGTCATAGTGCTGACGGTCAAAGTCGTTCCGGTCGGCAAAGATCATCCACGAAAAGCCCAGGGGCTGATACTGGAACTTGAACTTCTTCGTAAACTCGCCGAGAAGATGCTTCTCCATCCCCTCGCCCTTGTCTTTGTCCTTGGCACCTTTGCCGTCGAGGTAGTCGCTGCGGTCGATCGACTCGCTCAAGTCCATGCGTCCCAGAAAGTAGTGGTCTTCCTGCGGAATCGGGCCGAGCTGCGGATCCTGCGCCAGGTTCTGCAGATAGGTTTCCACGATCGGAGTGCGCGGAGCCAGGAACTTGATCAGTTCCTTCTCACGCAAAATCACGCGATCGACAACCTGATCCATCGTGGTGGGCGGAGCCAGATTGGTTTGCGCCTGGCTCGGCTGCTGAGCCGGCTGCGTCGCCGCCGCTGGCTGTGGGTTCTGCGGCGCGGACGCCGATTGCTGGGCCGCTGCCGCCATGCTTGCCACGAACAGAGCCAAAACCATCCAACTCATCTTGCCGATAACTTTCCGCATAAAGCTCATCTCCAATTTTCGATACACCGGATTCAATACGCCAGTTGAAATACGACGTGCACAATTGCTGTCGAATCGATTGCCTGCCCGCTGCGCTGGGCCGGCTTGAAACGCATCTTGTTGGCGGCAGCTATCGCGGCTTCATCGAGACCGTGACCGAGTCCGCGCACCACACGATTTACGTGCAGTTGCCCGTTCGCCGCGAATTCCACTTCGAGCAAGACTTCGCCTTCCAGTTTCAGATTTCTCGCTTCTTCGGTGTAAACCGGATTTGGCTTGGAGATGATCTCGACCGGTGTGGATGCCGGGCCGCTATCCATGCGCTGAACATGAGGAGTGTTCTGCGCAACTTCCTGCGAGCCAAAACCTGAGGTCTGCACATTGCCGCGACCACCGGCGCGTCCGTCTCCGTGACCGCCCGTGGCGACGCCGCTGCCAAAATCCGCGCTCGCGACTGTTCCTTTGATCCCTTTCGCGCCACCCGATCCGTTGCCTTGTCCGGCCCCAATCGGCATATCGAACGAACCCGCGGCGGACGCGATCAGCTTGCCGTTGGCCTTGCTGTTGTCGCTCGGCTTCAATCCGTTCGGATCTCCGAACCCGCCCGTCTGTACTTTCGAAATCGGAGCGTTGACCGTCGGCGTCACCGAACTTCCCGCAAACTCTCCGGTATGAACCAGCACCGGACGCGCTCCGCTGGTTTGCGTCAGCACCGCCGGCGCGAAGTTATTCATCGTCACCTTGGGCGGTTCGACTTCCTGCGGCTGTGGCTTGGGTGCCCGGACCTCGCGCGGCACGACTAATTTAGGTGCCTGAAAAACCGGGTCCGGAGGTAGCAACTTGGCATGCAGCGGATGCAGCTTGGGCATCCGCTCGGGCCGCAAAGAGGGTCGTGGTATCAACTCGGTAACGTGATAGTCGCTGCCCGGAAGCAACGAATCGGACGTCATGACGCCGACGATCGCCAGCAGCAGAATGAGGCCCACGAGCATTCCGTAGCTCGTGGCAAAGGTCCGCCAGTTCCACTTCTTTTCAGGCAAAAGGCCGAGTTGAAATCCGCCATTAGCAGTTGGCATTCATGACTCCAAAAGGGGGCCCAGGGCCGGGGAGAGCGCTTGGGTGTTGGAGTCTTCACCTTATGGGAGAATGGGCAGGGGGTAAACGTGCCCCCTGCGCCTGTCCTTTGGTAACAATCTTTGGTATACGGCCTGTTGGAAGCCTACTTTGGGGCCATTGCGCGGCGGCGCGCAAAGATGTAGAAGACCGGAACGCCAGCCAGAATGGCCACGCATCCGCCCACCGAACTCTTCAGATTATCGGTGAAGGTGTAGTAAAGCAGGGCCGCAGCAACCAGCACAAATAGCGCTGGAACAATGGGATATCCCCACACGCGGTAGGGCCGATCGGCGTGCGGCTCACGGCGGCGGAAAACGAACACGGTGCTGGCCGCGATCATGTAAAACATCCACTCCGCGAAAATCGTCAGCGAAAAAAATTGCCGGAAACTGCCTCCCAGAAGCAGCAAAACAACCGCCAGCCCGCATTGCACCACAATCGCTACCGAAGGCGTACGAAAGCGTGGATGAACCTCGGCCATTGCATGGAAAAAATAGCCGTCGCGTGCCATGGCGAAGGGCACGCGCGCTCCGCTCATGATGGTGCCATTCAAAGTGACAAGCATCGAAATCGCCATGCCGGCCGAGACCAGGCTGGCGCCGAGGTGCCCCAGCACCAGTGCGACTGCGTCCGAAGCAGGACGCTCCGAACCCGCGATTGCCGACGCAGGCAACACGTATTGCACCGCCGCGTTGACCAAAATATAGAGCGCGCCCACCGTCGCGACACCCCAGATCAGCGACAACGGAATGTTGCGCTGGGGATTACGGATCTCGCCCGCGACCATGTTCAGATCATTCCAGCCGTCGTAAGCCCAAAGAGCAGCCACCAGCGCCGCGAAAAATCCGGCTACGCCGCCTTTCGCACCGGTAAATTCGGTTGCGAAATTCGCCCACGTCCCACCGGTATAAGAAAAGCCCACGGCCACAATTCCAAGAATGATCGCAACCTTCAGGAGAGTGAACAGGAGTTGGAATTCTCCGGCACGGCGGACGCCAATGTAGTTCAGCCAGGAAATCAGCGCCGTAGCGACAATGGCCGCGAGTTGGCCGTAGTTAATGGTCAACGGACGCGACACAAAGGGATGCGAGAAAAAAGAAAACGCCGGGAAGGTTCCGAGGATGCGCACCAGTCCGGTGGTGATGGTCGCAATCGAACCCGGCTTCGCGATTAGAAACCACGTCCATGAATAGAGGAATCCCGCGAGCGGCCCGTATGCGTCGCGGACGTAGACGTACTCGCCGCCAGCCTGCGGCTTCATGGCGCCCAGTTCGGCGTAAGTGAGCGCTCCGAAAAAAGAGAGCAGGCCGCCGACCATCCAGGCGAGATAGACGAGCCGTGCCGATCCCACCGCCTGCATCATTTCAGATGGAACCAGGAATATCCCGCTCCCGATAATGGTGCCGACCACAACCGCGCCCGCATGCGAGAGGTTCAGATCGCGCGCCAGTTCCGGTCTCGGCTGAGTCATGGGATTTCGATGAAGAGAATCACAGATTCTAACCGCAAATTTACGCAAAGGACTTGCAAAGGTCGCTAAGAAAACTATCGGCTGATACGAGCAGATGATACGAGCAGACTCAATGCATATCCCACGGCAAACGTCACGCAAGTCCCGATCGTGACCCACCAGGTGAACGCCACGTGCGACCACTGCCACAAATAGAGTTCGACAGCCAATCCGCAGGCCATGCCAAACATGGCGCCTGTTTGATTCGCTCGCTTGGTGAGCACGCCCAGCAGAAAGACGCCGAGCAGCGCTCCATAAGCCACAGAGGCGATTTGCAATCCCACTTCCACCACGCGCGCTACTCGATGCAACGCCAGCACCGCCAACCCGAACAACAGGAACGCCCATGCGACAGTCGCCAGCCGTGCCATGCGCAGGCGCCTCGGATCGCTCACTTCCGGGCGAGAGGCTGAACGAAAACGCAAATAGAAATCCATGATCGAACTCGATGACAGCGAATTGAGCGCAGCGCTCAAATTCGACATGGCCGCCGCCAGAATTGCCGCGATCAACAGTCCCGACATCCCATGCGGCATCCGAGTGACAATGAACGTCGGATAGATCCGGTCTGCCCGCCCAAAAGCCGTCGAAGGCACTTGGTAGTAAGCAAACAACATCACGCCCACGAAAAGAAACAACGCAAACTGAAAAAAGACGGTTACGCCACTCGACAACAGAGCCAGCGCCGATTGCCGCTGATTTCGCGCCGCCAGCAATCGCTGCACGATCAGCTGGTCGGTGCCATGGCTGGCCGTCGTGAAAACCGCGCCGCCGATGAGTCCGGCCCACAGCGTATAAGGCTTCGCTAAATCGAGATACGGGAATTGGGCCAATACCGGAGTATCGAACACCAGAAACTTGTGCAGTCCGCCGGCGATCGCTGTGACCGAACTCCATCCTCCGGGCACCAAATGCAGAATCGTTACCAGACCGACCAGTGTTCCGCTGACATAGATAAAAGTCTGGATTACGTCGGTCCAGATGACCGCTGCCAGCCCGCCTTCGAAGGTGTAGATCAAAGTCAGGATCGTGATGATCGCGATCGAAGCGACCTCGCCCGTGCCTAGCGCAATCGAAACAACGATCGACACAGCGTAAACGCGTACTCCCTCAGCCACCGCCCGGGTCAGCAGAAACACGCCCGCCGTCACCGTCCGCAGCTGCGGACCAAACCGCCGCTCGATCAGCTGATAGGCGGTATACAGCTCTCCGCGAAAATACTGCGGCAGCAGCACAAAGCTGATCACCACCCGCCCCACCACATATCCCATCACCAGCTGCAGAAACGTAAAGTTCGTGTCGTAAGCAATCCCCGGCACGCTGATAATGGTGAGCGTACTGGTCTCCGCCGCCACGATCGAAAGCGAAATCGCCCACCACGGAATATTGCGGTCGGCGAGAAAGTAGTCGCGCATCGTCCGTTGGCGTTGGCGAAAACGCAGCCCGAACAAAGTAATTCCGACCAGATAAACCGCGATAATCAGCAGATCGATGCGATTCAATCCCAAGCGATTCCTCTAGCAACCGGTTCGCTGCATTGTACAAGCATGTTCTGCGGCCCAGACTCGACGCCGGTCAGATTACGTAGAACCTGTGTTAGTCTTATCCACCTCAACGACAGCCGACGACATGCCGACCGTGCAGGAGCTATCGTGGACATTCATCCGCCCCATGGACCCGTCAATTCATTCAAGGATTTCTTTCTTCATTTGCTCACGGTGGTTTTGGGGATCCTCATCGCACTTTCGCTCGAGGGTTTGATCGAGTGGCGCCATCACCGCTCGCTGGCCGAAGAGGCCCGATCCAATCTCACCGCTGAAATTCGGGAAAACCGGCAGCTCCTCACCGGAGGTCTGGCCGCTGCGCCCGACGCCGAGCTGCGGCTTAAGGCAACCATCGAAGCCATCGAGGCCTACCGCAAGAACCACCGGGATGACCGCACCTCCAAGCTCCAATGGGGCTTCGGGCTGTTTCCGTTGAGCGCAACCGCTTGGAGCACCGCCGCCAGCACCGGGGCGTTGGGCGCGAGCCCGATGCCGACGTAGATGACGGAAATCGCGCCCATCGCGATGACCAGCGACGGCACCTGGCCCAGACGACGGGTCAGCCACGGGTTCAGCAGGCCGCCGAGCACGCTGCCGACGGCGGCGGCCGCCAGCAAGATCCCGTAGAAGCGGCTGCTCACCTTCAGCGTCTCGGTCACCAGCAGCACCAGCGTGGCCATGCCCATCGTGTTGCAGAAGGTGCTCACACCGAGGACGACGGCGATGACCCGAAGCAAGCGGTTGCCCAGGAGCCAGCGGAGCCCTTCGGCGACCCGGGAGCGGACCGTGCCGTCAGGGACCGTGTCCGGCGGGTGCTTCGGCAGCCGGGCGAGCAGCGCAGCTGACCCGGCGAACGAAGCCGCNNCGAAGCCGCGCTGACGCCGAACGGCACCGCCGCCGCGGCGGCGGTGAACAGCAGGCTGCCGAGCGGCGGCCCGGCGAACTCCTGGCCGATGGTCTGCACGGCGTACTGGTTGCCGTTGGCCTCTGGCAGCTGTTCGGCCCGGACCAGCTGCGGGAGCACCGACTGCGACGCGTTGCTGAACACGACTTCGCCGACGCCGAGGCCGAACGCGGCGACCGCGAGCACGGCGATGTCCGTCCAGTGGACGAGGACAAGGACCGCGAGGACG
>PMSZ01000424.1 GCA_003168235.1 Acidobacteriaceae bacterium | reverse complement strand
CTGATTCGTTCGCCATTGAGACGCACCTGCTGAATTTTCATCCGCTCGAACTCGCGGCGGAGACCGAAGTCGAACTGTATTTTCTCGATCGCCTGCGCGATGAGATCAAATTTCCATCGGTCGAAGAGCTTAGAGAGCAGATTGGGCGCGACGTAAAGAAGGCGGAAAAGTATTTGCGGCGGCTGGGGCGGAGTGCGGATCGCTCCTAGTAGCGAAGAAATAACTTTCCGTTTTTGCCCACGTTCTCAGCCGATGGTCCCAGCTATTTGGGACCCCGTTTCTTAATCTCTGAGTGGCTCGGTGCGGACAAAGCGAGCAGGAGTTTGCCCTCATCGCTGTTCACCAATTCGAGGTCAAGAGACGGAAAGGTGTAGCGGCCGCCTGTGGTTCGCGCTCGCAGATAGTAGATCTTGCCGGGTTCGGCGGTGAGATTCGTCAGCGATACCAGCCCTCTCTCAAAACCCGACGACGACCAATCGACGCAGAAGTGATGCTCTCCGGGATCAATCGAGAAAGATAAATACGTATTTCCGCGGTTTGCCCCAAGCCATGCGCCATCCATCCCCGCCCTCGTCGTTTGAGCTCTCCAGGCTTGGAGATCTTGCTCCTCGATCACGTAAACCAGCGCCTTGCCGGCGTCAGGTTGCGGAACAGGGTGGCTGCTGTCGGTGGTTACGCGAAACTCGACATTGGTCTGCCCGCAAGCCGCCTCGGCGGCTGTGATCGCGGATTGATCCTGCCCGAAAGCGAAAACTGAGGTGGAAACTGAAACAACCAGGAAAAGAGTTACCGCGAGAGCGGTTTTCATGGCCTTCCTCCGGCGCAAAACCAGCTACCACTGATTAGGATACGGAACCGCATCCTGCCGAGTGTATGAATGCCGTCAAGTTTTGCAAAAGTTTGTCAGGGAGTAACGTGCTGACTCTTCCGAGCCTTAACCCCCGACCGCTAACCCCAGTCCGCTGCTACAATCCCTCCCGCATGGCTAGCGGCCCTATTCAGCTTCTGCAGAAGGCAACTCCCGCCCAGCGCCGCACCTTGCTGGCCGCCGCTCTCGGCTGGATGCTCGATGCCTTCGACGCCATGCTTTACGCACTTGTTCTCACCTACGTCATGCACGATCTCGGCATGACGAAGGCGACNNTTCGGCTTTCTCGCCGACCGCATCGGACGCAAACGTGCCCTGATGTTCAGCATTCTGACGTACTCGATCTGCTCATTTGCTTCCGGCCTCTCGACGACTGTGCTGATGCTGGCGGTGTTCCGTTTCATCTTAGGGCTGGGCATGGGAGGCGAGTGGAACACCGGCGCAAGTCTCGTCGCCGAGACCTGGCCCAATGAATTGCGCGCCAAAGCCCTTGCGATTGTGCAAAGCTCCTGGGCCATCGGCTATGCGCTGGCCGCGCTGGTAGCGGGAATCGTTCTGCGTTACGCCAACTGGCGATTCGTATTTTTCGTTGGGATTCTCCCTGCTCTCGTCACGCTGTGGATGCGCCGGAGCGTTCCCGAATCGCAAATGTGGCTGAATCAGCGCAACCACGATTCAGGTCACGAAGGTCTAAGTTACGAAGAGCAAGGTCATGAAGAGCAGCAGCGACCGCTTGTCGATCACCGGCGAGAATCGCGTGCCTCGTTCTCCGCCATCTTTCGCCCGCCCTATGGCAAAAGCACCATCGTCCTTCTTCTGCTCAACTTCTTCGGACTATTTGCCTGGTGGGGACTGTTCACCTGGATCCCGCCCTATCTTTCTCTTGCCATCGCCCAGGGCGGACGCGGCTTCAGCGTTCTGCGCACAACCACGCTGCTGATCGTGCTCAACCTTGTTGGCATGTTTCCCGGATATCTCACCTTCGGTTGGGTTGCCGACTATCTCGGCCGCCGCAAAGCTTTCGTGCTTTATCTTTTCTCCGCCGCCCTTGTTGTGCCTTTCTACGCCGCGGCGCGTTCGCAAATCGCCCTGCTCGTGCTGGGTACGATTGTCGCTTTCTTTGGGACTGGTTTTTTCTCCGGCTCAGGCTTGATCGGTAGCGAGATCTTTCCCACCAGTCTCCGGGCCCGCGCCCTCGGCTTCACCTACAACGGAGCTCGCACCCTAAGTTGCGTCGCCCCCTGGATCATCGGATGGGTCGGCCAAACCAAGGGATTAGCCTGGGCTTTCTATCTCTGTGCTGGAGCATTCCTGCTGGCAAGTGTGATGGCCACGCAACTGCCGGAGACAAAGGGTAAGCGATTGGAGTAGCGTTGCAGCTCTAAGACAACCAAAATCCTCACTCGATCGGTTCTACCACCAATCCCTCGCCACGCGACCGTTCCGGCAATTGGATCAGGACAATCGCCACCAGCACCAGAACAATTCCCACCATCTGCATGGGTCGTACTAATTCTCCCAACACCAGCGCCGCGATCAGGATGCTGAAAACCGGCTCCAGGCAACTGGCGACAATCGCGCGCGTCGGCTCCAGATGCTGCAAGCCGGCGAAGTAGCAGGAGAACGGTCCGAGCACCGAGACCAGCGAAAACACCATCAGGAATCCCCACTGCTCGCGTCCATAGTGTGCCGCCACAATTTTCCACGGAGGATTCACGCAAATCCAGAAGGCCGAAGTTCCCACCAGCACCCAAAGCAGGACCTTCCAGCGGTCGTAGCGCGCCAGAACTTTGTGTCCGCCGACGTTATACAACGCGAATGAAAACGCGGCTAGCAGCGCCGCCGTTACGCCAACCACATCCAGGCGGAAGCCTCCCGAGCCAACCAATCCAACCGCGAGTCCGCATCCCACCACAGCCAAACCCACGGCTGCGCTTTTCCTCCACGAGGGCCGTTGTGCGCCCCGCACTGCCGTATAAATCAGCACCCACACTGGAGCCGTGTATTGCAAAATGATGGCTGTTGCCACGTTGATCCGCTGAATCGCCAGGTAGTAAAGATAGTTCGACGCCGCGACTCCCAGAATCCCCAGCAGAAAGAAAATAACTACATCGCTTCCCGGAACTCGCAGCCCGGAAACTCCTCGCCGGACCAGCAAAACCGGCAACAGGACTGCCAGCGAGAGCGTCACGCGGCTCTGCGACAAAATCAGCGGATCAATCTTCTTGAGCGAATCGCCGAGCGATATTCCCAGCAGCGCATGTCCCGTGAATGCCGCGCGCCCGAGTGTCGCCGAGACTCCCCACAAGAATGCGGCGCTCGCAATGTAAAAATAACCCCGCAGCGGATGTGCGCTCGAGCGGCCAAAACCGGCTTGATCGGACCCAGCCGTCACGCCGCATGCTCGATGGTGTAAGTGATCTTCGCCGTCTTCTCCAGCATCGCCGAAACCGAACAATACTTTTCCTTCGAAAGCCGCACCGCATCCTGCATGGCTTTTTCCGATACCGTTCCGCGCACAACATAGGTCAAGTGAATCGCGGTATAAACGGCAGGATATCCATCCGCTCTTTCGCCGGCTGCTCGCACCTCCAGCGCGGTAAACTTCTCGCGTTTTTTCCGGAGAATCCCCACCACGTCCGACGCCGTGCAGCCACACAAAGCAATCAACACCAGCTCCATCGGAGAATTGGCGGTCTTCTCGGCTCCCGCATCCATCACCATCGAATGGCGCGAACTCGCGAGCGCCACAAAACGGTCTTTGTCGGTCCAGTTGACGGTAGCTTCAATCATGTTGCCCTTTCTTCATCTCGTCGTCGCTATCATCTCGTCGTC